>JBFMAM010000294.1:0-2811 GCA_040755805.1 Nitrospirota bacterium | reverse complement strand
GTAAAGAAATGGGGAGAAGAGCTTGGATTGAAGACCCTCGGATTCTGCCATCAGAAAACATTTCTTATTGCCCTTGGGATTGATAAGGTAATCCAGGAACTTTATGAGGATTCCCCTGATTATCTTTTTGAGGTAGCAAAGATAAAAGGATTAATTCTACCAGGTACCATGGGAGAGTCACACAGGGTTATGGTCCAGTATAAGGGTAGCGGTTTTCCAGAACTCAAGGGGTTTTCGATAAGGAACCAGGCAAATAGGTTATAGGTCAGAGTGTCTATTGAAAAAAGCAGGATATAGTATTTTCACTCATTCTCGGGCTATCGCCCTCCGAGGGCTTTTGCCTCTTGATTTTTATGAATATACTATCTGACTATCGGCAAAAGAATCCGCTCAAATACTATATCCTGCTTTCATGTAGTTTACTGATTATGCTGTTCAGCCTCTCGATGCTTTTCAAAACATCCTCCGGTGTATGTACTTCAATCGTATAGATAAGGTTTTTATCTTTAAGCATTGAGAATAAAGTATCAAAATCAAATGTTCCATCTCCAATCGGATTATGGGTATCAGCAGTCCCGTTGTTGTCATGGAGGTGGAGTTCGATTATATAAGGTGTTAGCTGCCTCAGCCATTCTTCAAGTGGAATCCTCGAGAAGAGATTGAAATGGCCTGTATCGAAACATATGCCAAAATTTTTAGAGCCCATCTCCTCCATCAGAAGTCTCAGATTTGTTGGGTCATCCTCAAATATATTTTCTATGGCTATCTTTAAACCCATCTCGACAGCCTTCTTTAATAAATGCCTCCATGTTATTAGACTCCCCTCAAGCCAGATTTCAACTCTCAGTGCATACTTCCATTTCTCATACCCTGAATGGAATACTATTACCTCAGACCTCAGGGTCTCTGCTATTCCAAAGATATGTAGAAACCTCTCGATAGTGACAGCCCTGACCTTTGAATCAACCGCCCCTGGAGACAAGTCCATGAACGGCGCATGAATGGTAAGGGAAGGATGATGGTCGAGCTTTTCTTTAAGTTTTATAATATCAGAATCTTTTATAGTGTCGAGAGAATTTGACGGAAAGTATATCTCAAGGTTTATACGGTTTTCTTTTATAAAGAACAGATAATCCTCTATCTTGGGATAAGGGATATGGATATGAGGATTTATCATTATGTCTTAGTAGTGGCCTCTACCACAGGTTCGGTCTTTGTACCAGATTTACCTTCAGCCTCCATTGCCTTTTTCCTTTCAGGAGGGGCATAGTCTGTTACATACCATCCTGTTCCTTTAAGGATAAAAGAAGTTTGGGAGATCAATTTATGCATATGCCCACCGCAGTCAGGGCATCTGCTTAATGGTTCATCATTGAGTTTCTGGATTGCCTCTTGATGTTTACCGCAGTTAAGGCATTCATACTCGTATATCGGCATTCCCTAAACCTCCTTTAAAGGATTTCAAAAAATTTTAACTTTCCATTATAACATAGAGCGTTTTATCTTTTTAAGCAGCGCCATTGACAATCTCGTAATGATTGTATTATTTTAATAAGTTCATAAATAAGGCTACGTGTAAGTCATTCCCGCTTGTCGGTCCCGAATGCTTTCGGGATTTAAGAAAGATTCTGGACAAGCCAGAATGACGAAACGGACATAGACATGTCGTTATACTTATGAACTTATTAGTAAGAAGGTGATGAAATGAAAACATGGTTTGCCAAAAAGGGAGATGTAGAACAAAAGTGGTATCTTGTTGATGCTAGGGATGTTGTCCTTGGAAGGCTTGCGGCCCAGATAGCTACTTACCTGCGTGGTAAAAACAAGCCAGTATTTACTCCTAATATTGATACAGGTGATTTTATTATTGTTGTGAATGCTGATAAAGTAAGGCTCACGGGTAGAAAGCTCGATAAAAAGATTTACTATAGTCACTCAGGTTATCCAGGTGGTCTAAAGGCTGAGACTCTAAAAGAGCGTCTTATCAAGAGGCCAGAGAGTGTCATAATCGGTGCAGTGTGGGGAATGCTTCCAAAAGGCAGGCTCGGCAGGGCGATGTTAAAGAAGCTTAAGGTATACAGGGGACCTGAACATCCTCATAAGGCACAGAAACCGAAAATATTGCCCGTATAGGCGGTCGAACGTGTTTGACAATAAAGGAGATGTAAATGGCTGAGATCCAATACAGTGCAACTGGCAGAAGAAAAACTTCGATAGCGAGGGTGAGTATTTCACCCGGGAATGGTCAGATAGTCATTAATGAAAAACCGTTTGATATTTACTTTCCCAGGGAGACATTGAGGATGATGATACGTCAACCGATTGAGCTTGCTGGTATAACGGGTAAATATGATATTTCTGCAAATGTTAGAGGTGGCGGCCTTACGTGCCAGGCAGGTGCAATAAGACATGGTATAGCAAGGGCGATTGTTAATATGGATAACGACCTCCGTTTGAGGCTTAGGAGAGAAGGTCTTCTCACAAGGGACCCAAGGGAGAAAGAGAGAAAGAAATACGGTCAGAAGGGCGCACGGAAGAGATTCCAGTTCTCCAAGAGATAAGATCAGTAAACAGAATACAGTAGACAGTACATAGAAAATATGAAAAGTAGTAGTCAGTATTTGGTACACAGTAATTATGGAGAGGCTAAGAACCTGTTTACTGTTTACTGTCTACTGTCTACTAAATTATGATTCGTGTTGCCATATGTGGTGGCAGTGGATATACAGGGGTTGAATTACTTCGTATCCTTTCAAATCATCCTGGAGTCGTAGTTACAGCGGTCACTTCAGAAAAATCTGCAGGGAAATC
>JBFMAM010000293.1:0-2826 GCA_040755805.1 Nitrospirota bacterium | reverse complement strand
CATAAGCATCATTGCCTCTCCTCGAACAGGGTTACGTATTGTCAAAGATTAACCACAGAGAACACAGAGGTTTCCTCTGTGTTCTCTGTGGTTTCATATTTCATCCTCTTTTTTCATAAAACTTTTGACATTACCCAGGGTTAAGTAGGTGTTATTACAGACGAAGAATACAGAATTAGAAATGCTTCCTAATAAACCTTTTAATTTAAATGGCAGGTTTTGTTAGGATTATGGTCTTATAGATTGAGATGTTTTGATCCAGTTTTAATATATTCTAAAAAGACGTTATAAAGGGAGGGGAGTGTTCTTTTTTTGTGTGTTACGATGTAGAATTTCCGTTTCATCTGGATATCGGTAAGCTTTATTTCTTTGAGTATATTATGTTTTAATTCATCAGTTACAGATAGTTTTGATAGTATCGAAATTCCAAGTCCTGCCTTTACAGCCTGTTTTACCGCATCTGTGGAGCCAAAGATGCCTCCAATCTTTATGTTTTCAAGAGAGATGCCTTTGTTCTCGAGAATCTTTTCGGTCTCTTTTCGCGTGCCCGAGCCTTCCTCCCGCAGGACCATGGGAAATTTAATTAACTCCCCTAATGTCATCTGTTCTTTTTTTATAAGGGATGGTGCTGAGACAGCGATTAGTTCGTCGTTCATGAAAGGTATGTAGTTTATCTGGGTATTATTGAGTTTTGCTCCTACAACCCCCATGAGCAACTCGTGTCTTAATACCCTGTCTATGATACCCTTAGAATCGGATACGAGTATCTGAAACGAAACAGAAGGATACTTTTTCTGAAACTCAGCCATTATGTGAGGCATTAAATATGTACCAGGTATTGTGCTTGCGCCTATGATTAACTCTCCTGTGAGCTCTTTCTTAAATTGCCCAATTATATCTTTAATGGTATTGGCTTTTTCTATGATTTCCACTGCATGGGTATATAAGACCTCAGCCTCTTTTGTAGGGATGATTGTTCTTCCTAACCTGTCAAATAGTTTACAATCAAACCCCCCTTCGAGTGTCTTGATATGATCACTTATGGTTGGCTGTGTCAGGTAAAGCTCTTCTGAGGCCTTTGAGAAACTCCTGTTCTTGTATACTGATACAAATATCTTCAGTTGATGGATGTCCATTAATCAAATATACCATAATTTATCCAAAAAGCTGTAGAAACACATTCATTTTACCACCCCACCCAGAAAGCCCCGCCCGCGCAGTCCCTGCAACATGCGTTAGCGTGATGCGGGGTTTACCTTTTCTCCGGGAAGATGTCCACCGATTCCAGGCTTTGCACCAAGGGAGGGAAATAAAGAGGGAATCAAAATATGTCCCCCTTAAAGAGGAGGGTAGGGGTATATTTGATATTTATATAAAAAAGAGTAAGAATATTTCATGAATTTTGATGAGATAATTGCCCTGAGAAAGGCATTTGCCTCTGTAAAAGAGAGGCAGCAGAAGAATATCCCCCATGACTTAGATAGGAAAAATAAAAGGCTGAAGATAGCAAGAGAGTTATGTGTTGGTAATGAAGAGCTTTTAAGAAAAACCATCAAAAAGATAGAGGATAATGGTATTAAAGTCTATAAGGCCGCAGACAAAAATGATGCAATAAAGATAATACTCGATGAGATAGGTGGTGAAAAACTTGTTGTCAAATCCAAATCAAATGTGACAAAAGAGATTGAGCTTACTGCCGAATTAGAATCACGGAGAATTAAGGTTATAGAGACAGATATAGGGGACAGGATACTTCAGGTCTTAGGATACAAACCCTCCCACCCAACGGGCCCTATAGCACATCTGTCAGCAAAGACGATAGCGAAAGGACTTTCAAGATTCTATGGCAAAGACATAAGTGAAAATCCTGAGAATATTGTCAGGTTTGTTAGAAACGAGATAAGAAATTATATAGAAAAGTCATATACAGGGATAACCGGGGCAAATGCTATTACAGCAGAAGAAGGTGCGATACTATTGGCACATAATGAAGGTAATATCTTCGAGGTTATTCGAAAAGAAAAACATATAGCGGTTACAGGTATTGATAAGATATACCCAAACTTAGAGGATGCAATCAATATGTTGAAAATCATAAGCTATAATGCAACAGGCTCTCTAATCTCATCATTTGTTGAGATAATAAGCAGTGTTAGCAAAACCGCTGATATTGAAAAGAGATTCTTTAAAGGTGTCCATTCGCCGGGAGAAATAATACTTATCCTGCTTGATAACAAGAGGACAGAAATAATCGAGAAGGGGTTTCGGGAATTACTCTATTGTATTGATTGTGGAAACTGCCTTCTACACTGCCCTGTATATAATACAGTTGGGAATTATTTTGCAGAAGAGAAATATCTTGGCGGAAAGGGTCTTGCTTATCAGAGTCTCTTCAATGAAGAAGTGAATAAGAAGCTTGAGTTTTGTTTGACATGTGGAAAATGCAAGGAAAACTGCCCTCTATCAATAGATGTCCCGGCAGTCATCAGAAAAATCAGGAGTGAGAGTCTACCTGAGGAGGTTTATTATTTCCTTAAATCCCATCTCCTCTGGCTTTACTACACTGTAAGACTGAAACTAAGATAGCTCTATATCTCATCGGCGGATGTCCTTAAGCTCCTCGAAGTTTCCAGGCCAATGGTCGCTGAGTAGGTATAAAGAAGGCAGGGGTATTTTATAGGGTGTTTGAACAGAATGTGGCAACCTTGAGAAAATCTCGACAGAAAAGAGAGGTCTCTGTTAAAATTTAGAAACAGATGAATCCATACATAAAAAGAAAAATAATAAAAAAACACGGCACATCTTTTGAGGATATAGAGGACTATA
>JBFMAM010000292.1:0-2826 GCA_040755805.1 Nitrospirota bacterium | reverse complement strand
TTTAAAGGGGGGCGAGGGGGGATTAAGGTCTACATCGGTATGCGTTACTGGCATCCTTTTATAGAGGAAGTGATTCCAGAAATCTATAATGACGGAATCAGGAAACTTATTGCGTTGAGCCTGTATCCGCATTATTCACGTGTAACAACAGGCTCATCACTTTCAAAATTCAAGGAAGCTGTTTCAAGATACCCAGTAGAAACCTTATGTATCCCATCGTGGTTTAATCATCCACTTTATGTAGAGTCACTTGTTGATGTGATAAAAAGGGGACTGGAATCATTTAATCCCCCCACCCCCCCTTTACTAAAGGGGGGCGAGGGGGGATTTGAAAGAGGGATGGGTGAGGGGGATATCCATGTGCTTTTCAGTGCCCACAGCCTTCCACAGAGCTTTATAGACAAAGGGGATCCTTATGTACATCAGATTATGGGGACAATTGGAGAGATTACGAAACAGATACCTATAAAATGGCACCTAAGCTACCAGTCTAAGAGCGGTCCGGTTAAGTGGCTCAAGCCATCAACAGATGAAAAACTCAAAGAGCTTGCCAGAGGGGGTGTCAAGAACATTCTCGTAGTCCCGATAAGTTTTGTCTCAGACCATATTGAGACCCTGTATGAGATAGATATATTATATAAAGGTATGGCAGAGAAATTAGGGATTAATCTGAGAAGGACAGAATCATTGAATACTCACCCCACCTTTATCAAGGCGTTGAAAGACATTGTTATAAAAAACATAAAGGAACTCGGATGGGCATAAAATTGCTTAAAATAACCAATAATCAAATTTCAATAATCAAATAATAACCGATGCTAAAATCCAAAATTCCAAACTTATAACAGTTTGGTTATTGGTAATTGGGTTATTGGAATTTATTTGGAATTTGGTGCTTGGTGATTGGTTATTTGATTGGGCAAGTAGTGTCGGATGGCATCTGATAAAATTTGCTAAGAACCACAATTGAAATGGAAATGAGATGAGATTGATTATCATCGGTGGAGGAATTTCTGGTCTCTCTTTAGCTTACTTTCTCCTCGAAAGAAAGCCTTCTTTAGACATCATTATCCTTGAGTCTGAGAAACGGCCAGGTGGCAAGATATGGACCGATAGGGTGGATGGTTTTCTGTGTGAGGGTGGTGTTAACGGTTTCTTAAATAACAGACCAAGGACACTCGAACTTGCTGCAAAGCTTGGACTTACTCCTTTAAGAAGTAATGATACAGCAAGAAAGAGATATATATTTTCTGGCGGGAGGCTCCATCTCTTACCTGAATCGCCTGTTTCGTTCTTCTCTTCAAATCTACTGAGCCTTTATGGCCGACTGAGGGTTTTATATGAAATCTTTGTGCCAAAGGAGAGGGAGGATGATGAAACACTTGCTGACTTTGCGAGGCGGAGGCTTGGCCGAGAGGCATATGAAAAACTTATTGACCCGATGGCATCAGGCATCTATGCAGGCGATCCTGAGTCCATGAGCCTAAAGAGCTGCTTCCCGAGGATATATGAACTCGAAAAAAAATACGGGGGCCTTATAAAGGCTATGATAAAACTCCGTACACAACCAGGGCCTGGTGGGGTTCTTACTTCATTTTATGGCGGCATGGGGGTTATCATAAATGTCCTTAAAAATCATCTTGGAGAAGGGCTGAGGACAGGTAGCAGAGTGGTCTCGATCGACAGAAAAGGTAACAACTATATCGCATATCTCTCTGATAATTCAAAGGTTGAGGCAGAAGCGGTCGTTATCGCAGCACCTGCCTATGCTGCATCAGAGATGGTGGAGTACGTTGACAGAACCTTATCCTCAATCCTTAAGGAAATCTCTTATCCTTCGATTTCTGTTGTATGTTTTGGCTACAAGAGGGAGAAGATAAAACAATCACTTGATGGATTTGGTTTTCTTGTGCCTAACAGAGAGAAAAGAAAGATACTCGGAACATTATGGGATTCAAGCATATTCCTGAACAGGGCACCTGAGGGCTATGTGCTTCTCAGGAGTATGCTCGGGGGCGTCAGGGCATCAGAACTTGCAATGCAGGAGGAGAACAAACTGATAAATATAGTTATGGACGATCTGAGAGATATCATGGATATAAAGGCACAGCCTGATTTTGTTAAGGTTTATACGCATGAGAAGGGTATACCGCAGTATTCCTTAGGTCACGAGAGAAGGCTTGAAGCAGTTGGCAAAATTATTAGCAGATACAAAGGGCTTTTTCTCGCAGGGAACTCTTATCGCGGGATTGGTGTTAATGATTGCATAGAGAATTCGTATAAACTTGCAGAGAGAATTATCGAAGAAAACCTATAAAATTATGGAATCGGGTCAGGAGACCTGATGCTACCCTCACATGGGTAGTGACATCCCGAAAGCTTTCGGGACTGACCTGTCGCTATGAGGAATATATAGTCGGGGATTGTTTTTGCATTGAAGATGTGATAATTTTTTTTAAAAAACAGGAGGGAGACTTGAAAGAACATGAGATTGTTGAGCTCTTAAAAAAAGAAAATGAAGAGTTCAGGAGGCTTACTGAAGAACATAGAAATCTCGAAAGGCTCCTTGAGGAGATTGACAGCAAACGCTATCTTACGCCGGATGAAGAGATTGAAAGGAAAAAGATACAGAAGCAGAAACTCATCAAGAAAGACAGGATGGCAGAACTTATAAGAGAATATAAAAAGAGCTATTCAGTAAATTAGAAATGAGAACTCAGAAATAAGAAGTAAGAAATAAGCAAGGAGTTAGAAATCTAATTTTTAACTTTCTATTTCTTATTTCCCATTTCCTATTTATTATTTTGAGAGGGGGTATTATTACCA
>JBFMAM010000291.1:0-2858 GCA_040755805.1 Nitrospirota bacterium | reverse complement strand
GCTTTATGAGGAAGTGTTATTGAAGAGCCGTGTGTGGGCAATCTGCAAGCACGGTTCTGCGAGGGGCACGACAGCCCGATAGGGCTGTCACCACAAGGAGGTTATAAAGATGTCTACTCAACAAAAGTTCTTTCTTTTTATAATTTTACTT
Organism: Nitrospirota bacterium; assembly: GCA_040755805.1. GTDB lineage: Bacteria > Nitrospirota > Thermodesulfovibrionia > Thermodesulfovibrionales > SM23-35 > JBFMAM01. Next base: position 2,707 of record JBFMAM010000291.1, on the reverse strand, counting down.
TCACTTCCTGTGAAATTGTTTTCAATGAATTATGGACAGACAATTGTCAATATAGCACAGCAATATATTGGTACCCGTTATGAATTTGGACAGCTAGAAAATGTTCCTTCAGAAGGAGTTTCAAGTAGTTATTGGATAATGGATCCCTACTGGACACCAGCAAAAGGTATTGACTGTTCTGGACTTGTTTCAAAAGCGGCTGCTTTAAGAAGACATTATTCGGTTAGAATTGATGACCTTGGATTTAGACTCAAACAATTCACCATATCGGTTTCTTGGAGTGAATTACAACCCGGCGATTTATTTATGAGTGACACCCATGTAATGATATTTAAGGAAAAAGTGGATGGTGGAAATAAAGCGGTTGTAATTCATGCTTCATCTTTTTACAAGGCAGTTGTAATAGATACTTTTACAAGAGTAACTCTTGAATCTGATTATCCACCTTACCGGCTTAAATTTGATGACACACCGCCAATGATTACTGTAAGTGGAGTAGAAGATGGCAAAACATACATTGATCCAGTAACCATAACATATTCAGCCACCGATAATATCGGTGATGCCGGTGTAAACGGTTATGTAAATGGGACATATTTTGCAAGTGGAAAAACATTTAGCGCAGATGGTGATTATGTTGTTATGCTAAATGCGAAGGACTGGGCGAATAATTCTGCCCCGACGGAAATGATAAATTTTACCATAGACACCACCCCGCCTGGAATGGCAAAAGACACAAAGCCAGACAAGCCGACAGAGACATGGCTTGGTAAAGATAACAATACAGTAACAATTACCTGGACAGATACTGGTGAAGAAGATTTATCCGGCTATTATATTGTGTGGGATGAAAGCCCGACTACAGAGCCAACAACATCGGATATATTTGTGCCCAAAGATGTTTGCCAACTTGCAAAAACATTATCAGATGGTAAATGGTATTTTCATATTAGGAGTGTGGATAAAGCAGGCAATTTAGGGCTGACAGTCCACATAGGACCTTTCTGGATTGATACAATCCAACCGACGACCACAGATAATGCTGATGATAAATGGCATAACAGTGATGTAACGGTAACATTAACAGCAACTGATACTGAGTCTGGTTCTGGAGTGAAGATTACTCATTATAAAATAGATGATAGTGAATGGAAAGAAGGAAACACAGTATTAGTAAGTGTCAGTTTGGGCGATGGAGAACATACAATAACTTATTATTCAGAAGATAGTGCGGGGAATAAAGAATCTGAAAAAACATGCACAGTAAAAATAGATACCACACCACCTGAGATAGAGCCATTCCCTGAACCTGGTAGTGTAACAGGGAGTTCATATGAGTATATATTTAGAATGGAAGGGAAACAATGTTGCTGGAGTTACTCTATATCAAAAATCCCTAGATGGATATCCTTTGGTGCAACAGTTACCGACAAATTGAGCGGTGTTGATGAAGGAAGTGTAACTGGTAGAGGTCCGGAGTCACAGCCAACAACAATAACAAGCGTGACTTGTAAAGGTGGCTCGCGCAGTTTTTCATTTTCTAATCCAACTGAAAGAATGCGGAATATGGATGGCTATATAGGGGGAGGTGCATATCTGCACGGGGAACAGAGTTATGCAGTAACTGTGTCTGCCAAAGATAAGGCAGGGAATCCAAGTAGTAAAACATGGAGTTTTAATGTAGGGTTAAAAAAGTACGAACAAAGTAAACCAAATCCTGATTGTGACAAACCAGATGATTTTGAAGGAGTAAGTTGTGAAGCATTATTGGGGTCAAGTACTACTCAGATATGTTTATATGGTGACCCAATTGGAATAACGGCAAGTGGTTTATTGGCAGAAAACATTTTACTTTTAGCAGATGTAGGAGAACGATTTGAACCGGTTGATTATAATTTTAATCTATCAGAAATATTGCCGAGGATTAAAGTATTAATTATTCCTTCTGGTGGTTTATATGGACTTGGTGATGTAGAAAGTTTCAGGAAAAATTTAGCAGATTATGTAAATAACGGTGGAACAATAGTATGTTTTACTCAGCAACACGGTTATGAGTTTTCTGCACTGCCAGCGACAAGCGACAAGCAACAAGTGACAGGATATGGATGGAATGAGGACCAGAGTTGTCAGAGTGCAAGTGTGTATATTAACGAGATAAGCCCTGTATTCAACGGACAAACAAATACTACGCTAGATGTAAATGTGGACGGTTACTTTACAAACTGGCCACAGAAAGGGCAGATAGGAGATAGGGGATTGGAGATAGGAGATGTAAAGGTTTTACTAAGACGCACGAAGAACAATATGCCGTGCCTTATAGAATACACAGTAAAAGGTAGAGAGGTAGAAGGTAGACAGGTAGAAGGGAGAGTCATAGCAACCACACTTTACAGCGATTTCAGTTATGCGCAGGGTTCATTATCGGCAGAAGAGCGAACCCTTATAAAATCTCTAATAGATTATGCAATAAATCCATCGACACCAGCAACACAATCATTAAGAAAAATACCATATATAGGAGTTAATTTCACACTCAACACACCAGAGCAGACATTGATACAGGGGCAGAAGGGTTTAATATATGCGAATGTTTTTAACGAGACAGCAGAGCAAAAAACAGTTATAGTAAAGATTGCGGAAGGGCATGGTCTTGTAGCATCCGAACCAAAATGGGAAAAGAGTTGGTGGTATGAGCCGACGGAGAGTG
>JBFMAM010000290.1:0-2859 GCA_040755805.1 Nitrospirota bacterium | reverse complement strand
ACAATCCTCGTTGCACGCCTGATTGTAGAGAGCCTGTGCGCAATGACGATAGTGGTCCTGTTCTCCATGAGATTTTCGAGTGCCTTCTGTACCATTATCTCAGACTCAGTATCTAAAGATGAGGTTGCCTCATCAAGTACCAGTACAGGCGGGTTTTTCAAAATAGCACGGGCTATGGAAATCCTCTGCCTCTGACCACCTGAGAGCCTTATACCCCCCTCCCCTATTACTGTCTCATATCTCTGAGGAAGTTCTAAAATAAATTCATGCGCAAAGGCTGCCTTTGCAGCCCTGATAATATCATCCTCATTTGCATTAGGCCTTCCGAATAAAATATTGTTCCTTACTGTATCATTAAACAGAATAACATCCTGGCTCACAACACCTATCTGGTTTCTCAGGGATCTGAGAGTGGCTTTTGATATATCAGAACCGTCTAAATGAATAGAACCAGCCGAGGGATCATTGAACCTCGGTATGAGGTCAACAAGTGTGGTCTTCCCGACCCCGCTTTTCCCGACTATCGCAATTATCTCTCCCTTTTTAATCCTTAAATTTATATCCTTCAGTGCCTCCTGACCGACATCGGGGTAAGCAAAATAGACATTTCTGAATTCGATACTCTCCTTTAAATCAGGTAGTGTTATATTCCCGTCTTTTTCATGCTCCTTGATCTCTATCTCTGATATCCTTTCAAGAGATGCCCTTGCCTGCTGGATTCCGTTGTTCACCTCTGCAAGCCTTTTTGCTGGTGTATATACCATGAAGATTGCTGCGAGAAAGGAAAAAAATTCTCCAGGGGTAATAGTCCCTGTGATAACAAGCCTGCCACCATACCAGAGGACAAAGGCAATGCCAAGCCCTCCAACAGCCTCCATAAGGAGCGTTGAAAACTCCATCAGCCTTGTTGACCTCAAGACCTCCCGGTAGTAATCCTGGTTTTTCTCTTTGAATCTGTTGATGGTGTCTTTCTCACGACCGAATACCTTTATCATCTTGATGCCACTGAATCCCTCTGTTAGATATTCTGTTATTACTGATATCTTATGTTGTGCCCTTTCACTTACATTCTTTAGTCTTTTGCCAAGCCTCTCTACACCATAGAAGGCTGCTGGAAGGACTGTTATTGCTATGAGTGCAAGGTCCCATCTCCTGTAAAATGCAACTGCAAGAAGTGCCACAACTGTTGTTCCCTGAACAAAAAGGTTCCTTATTGAATATGCAAGCAACTCTTGTAATATGCCGATATCATTTGTTATACGGGACAGGATTGAACCCATGGATTCTTTGCTGTAGTGTCCCACAGGGAGGTACATTAAATGACCAAATATCCTGTTCCTCATGTCCCTGACAATCTTTGCACCTGTTGATCTCATAAGATATGACTGGAAAAAAGAGAATGCACCTTTCAGAAAATAAAGGATAAGGATTGCTACCGGAAGGACAGCAAGGAGTGTCTTATTTTTTTCAAGGAAGATCCCATCGAGGGCAGGCTTCACAAGCCACGCGAGTCCGCCATTAATTCCTGAGACAATAAGGCTCAAAAGGGCTGCAAGGACAATCCTGCCCCAGTAGGGTTTGATAAGTCTTAATATCCCTTTTATTGCTTCCACCCTGCCATCTCCATTATTATCTCGGCAACCCTCTTTGATGGCCTCAGCCCTGAAAAGTGTCCTTTGATTAATTTATAATAATTGAGTATATCCTCTTTATATTGAATGTCAAACATAATCTTTTTAAGCTCTTTTATTATATCTTTAGGGTTAGCCCTCTGCTGAAGGAGTTCAGGTACAACTCCTCTACCTGAAAGGAGATTGACCAGCGATATGTATTTGACATCCACGATAAGCCTTCCGAGCAGATAGGTCAGGGGAAATAGTTTGTATATCACAACCATCGGAACATCTAAAAATGCAGCCTGAAGGGTCACAGTCCCTGAGGCAACAACCGCCATATCAGATGCAGCAAGCACCTTTACAGATTCACCCTTTTTAATGACTGCGCCCTCCTGCCTTAGTGCTTCAAGATAAAGAATGTATCTTTCCTCATCTGTATTTGGAGCGAGGGGAATACAGAACTGGTAACCCTTTCCTGAATTTATTTCAGGATCATTTTTAAATTCTCTCACAACATCTACCATCAGGGGTAGGAGCCTGTCAAGTTCATGAGGCCTGCTTCCGGGAAGAAGGGAAAGGAGCGGTCGCTCTGGATCAAGACCAAGAGCAGCCCTAATCCCCCATTTCCCCCCTTTAGTAAAGGGGGGTGTGGGGGGATTTATTGACCCTAAAAGAGATTCAATCTCTTCGAGTATTGGATGGCCGACAAACTCACATCCTACACCAGCTTTTCTGTATATCTCTTCTTCGAATGGGAGAATAACAGCCATTCTGTCAACAACCTCTGCAATCTTTTTAACCCTGCCTTTTCTCCATGCCCATACCTGAGGGCTTACATAATATAATATCTTTACGCCGAGCGGCTTTGCTATCTTTGCTACTTTCATGTTGAAATCAGGATAATCAATGAGGACAAGGACATCAGGCCTGAACTTTTTAATAGCATCAGCAGTCTTTTTGAATGCATCCTTCACTTCTCTGTATGCTGAAAATGCCTCTATGAGGCCAAATGCTGATGAAAACCTCGATATGAGCTCCACACCTGCTTGAATCATCCTCTCACCACCAACACCCATTATCCGAAGTTCAGGCCATTTGTTTTTCAGTTCTTTTGCGAGGAGTGAACCATATAATTCACCCGAGCTTTCTCCTGTAACTATCATAACAGTATTCATCTTACCTATTATATCTGAAATGAGCCAAATTGCCTCATCAAAAAAGCTACACTTTCGTTCATGCATAG
>JBFMAM010000289.1:0-2861 GCA_040755805.1 Nitrospirota bacterium | reverse complement strand
CTCCTTCATAACGTCTCCGAGCTGTCCTGTCAGGGTAAGATGCCCTTTGCCCTTCATGGGTGTTGCCTCAACATAGATAATGTCTCCACCTGCCTCTGTCCATGCGAGGCCTGTTGCGACACCAACTTCGTCTTTCTCCATCTCTTCTTCAAGCAGGTATTTGGGTACCCCGAGGTATTTATGAAGATTCTGTGCATTTATTACGAACATTTTCTCTTTACCTTCGGCTATCTTCTTTGCTACCTTCCTGCAAAGGTTTGCAATCTCCCTCTCAAGGTTTCTGACACCTGCTTCCCTTGTATACTGTGAGATTATACTACGAAGCCCCGAGTCTGTAATTTTTAATATCTTACTGCTGATACCATGTTCCCCTAATTGCTTTGGTATCAGGTAGTTTTTTGCGATACCGAGCTTTTCCTCGGTTGTATAGCCAGATAGATAGATTATCTCCATTCTGTCTCTCAGGGCACTGGGTATCGTATCCACAAGGTTACCTGTTGTAATAAACATAACTCTTGATAGGTCAAAAGGGACTGCAAGATAATGGTCCACAAATGAGTTATTCTGTTCCGGGTCTAAAACCTCGAGAAGGGCTGATGATGGATCCCCCCTGAAGTCCATTCCGATTTTATCAATCTCATCAAGCATAAAGACAGGGTTGTTTGTGCTTGCTGTTTTTATTCCCTGGATTATCCTTCCAGGAAGTGCACCAACATAAGTCCTTCTGTGCCCCCTGATCTCTGCTTCATCTCTCATTCCTCCAAGGGACATACGGACAAATTCTCTTCCCAGAGCCCTTGCTATAGACCTTCCGAGAGAGGTCTTTCCAACACCTGGAGGGCCGATAAAACAGAGGATAGGACCTTTCATCTTCTCCTTTAACTTTCTGACGCTTAGGTACTCTAAAATACGTTCTTTCACTTTCTCCAGATCATAATGATCCTCATTCAGCACTTTTTCTGCAGCCTTAATATCGAGGTTATCTGTTGTTGACTTAGACCAGGGAAGCTCAACCAACCAATCAAGATATGTCCTGACAGTCGCTGCCTCTGCACTGTCAGGGTGCATCTTTTCAAGACGTCTGAGTTGTTTCTCAGCCTCTTTCATGACTTTTTCAGGCATCTTTGCATCTTCGATCTTTTTCCTGAACTCCTTTATCTCTTCTGCCCTTTCATCAATTTCACCAAGCTCCTTCTGTATTGCCTTGAGCTGTTCTCTCAGGAAATACTCGCGCTGTGTTTTATCAATCTCACCCCTCGCCTCTGACTGAATCTTCTGCTGGACTGTCAGAAGTTCAATCTCTCTTCCCAATATTTCGCTGACGCGCTTCAGCCTCTGGACAGGGTCTATCATCTCTAGCACCTCCTGCGCGTGTTCTGTTTTTAAACCAAGATTTGAGGCAATAAGGTCAGCAAGCCTGCCAGGGTCCTCAATATTTTCCATGACTCCCATTACGTCAGGAAGCATCGTCTTTCCGAGAGAGACAACCTTGTCTAACTGTTCTTTTACAGTCCTCATCTGTGCTTCATTTTCAATGGTAAGCATTTCAGGTTTCTTTTCGCTTATCTTCTCTATATATGCCTTAAAGAAAGGTTCGGTCTGAGAATAAGTCAATGCCTTTGCCTTGCTCAGACCCTGCACAAGTATCTTCACCCTACCATCAGGGAGCTTAAGCATCCTCATTACGATACCTACTGTGCCTAAAGAGTAAAGGTCCTCAGGGGTTGGATTTTCGATATTTAGATCCTTCTGTGTCAGGAGGAGCACCACCCTGTTTGTACTGAGAGAATACTCTATGGCCTTTATTGACATCTCCCTTCCGACAAAAAGAGGGAGTATCATGTAAGGAAATACAACAATATCCCTCACAGGTAACACTGGTAAATTGTCAGGTATCTCGATCTCCTTATCACTCTTCTGTTCTACATCTACCATGTTAACTCCTTAAAGTTTTCCTATATCCTGATTTTTAAACCTTGCTGCAACTTCAATAAGATACTTTTTAAACTGCTCGGAAACCTGGGGGTTTTTCAATGCAAGGTCAACCGTTGCCATAAGGTAGCCAACTTTATCACCGGCATCATATCTTTTCCCTGTAAATAGATAACCGTATATCAGTCGTTTTTTCAATAACACAGAAAGCGCATCTGTCAACTGTATCTCCCCTCCCTTGCCAGGACCAACATCTCCAAGTATTTCGAATATATCAGGTGTAAGGATATATCTTCCAATTATCGCCAGATCAGACGGTGCATCTGTCAACCGGGGTTTTTCTACAAGGTTGGTAATCTTGTATACGCCATCTCCTTCTCTTTTTCCATCAATTACCCCGTATTTGTGCACATCCGACATGGAAACCCGTTGGAGAGCAAGGATGGGAGAATTAAATTCCTTATAAAGTTTAATCATTTCCTTAAGTAAATTATCATCAGGGTCAATAATATCATCGCTCAAGAGAACTGCAAAAGGTTCATCTTTTACAAATGGCTTAGCACAATATATTGCGTGGCCAAGCCCTAAAGCTGCTTTCTGCCTGATATATGCAAAGTTCAGGTGATTCAGACGCCTGATCTCTTCAAGGAGTCCTTTTTTTCCTGCCTTTTTTAGACTCTCTTCAAGTTCAAATGCAGAATCAAAGTGATCTTCAATGGCACGTTTGTATTTTCCTGTAATAATTATAAATTCTTCTATCCCGCATTCAGTCGCCTCCTCAATCGCATACTGGATCATCGGCTTGTCAACTATGGGCAACATCTCCTTTGGAGATGCCTTTGTTGCAGGTAGAAACCTTGTCCCAAGCCCGGCAGCAGGAAATACAGCCTTTCTAACCCTCTTTTCCATGATTACTTTACAATTATACC
>JBFMAM010000288.1:0-2862 GCA_040755805.1 Nitrospirota bacterium | reverse complement strand
TGGCGATGCCCGCGTCAATACACGTAGTTTATGTCATTGCCTTGCTTTGATAAATCGGATCTTGATCGAAACTATCATGACCGTACAAGAAGACACACAAGCCCTTTTCTACTGTCTGGATCACAAAATCCAACCATTATTACTACCAAAAATACATAAACCCTTGTATATTGATGGCGGCGAATCTATACGACCCCCAGCTATATAACTCCACCTCTCCTCACCTGTCTCTGCATCTAAACAGACAACCGTATGCTTATCTATTAAAGCAACAAATACCATACCCCCTGCTACTACCGGCGCTGACAAAGGATCACCAAGCATCTGATTAACTGATAAATCGTACTTAAGATACCCATAAGGCCGATCTGCTAACTTCTTCTTCCATACTGCCTCTAATTCAAAAGAAACCTCTGTAGAAGCAAAACAACTCCGCTCCCCATCATGGCAAAAAAATGGCCAGTCTGATTCTTCTACTGTAAATTTGATATCATCTGTATCACTATATGCTATCCCCTTTACTAAACGCCCTAAGCTATCACTATTGTTGACTAATAAAGAAAGCTCTTCTGATGATGCCCCCATGAAACCCCTGTAAAAATACTCTCCACGACAGTTACAGCAAGTAGGATAGAGATAAAGCAGACCATTGGCCGCTATATTGTAAAATTGACATGCCCCACAGCCACCCAAAAAATTATAAAACTTACCAGTTCTCCTATCCATAATATTAAAAAATTTGGAACCTATTATATACCTATCCGTGGCTATGGGTATGCCACAAGCCGCAGTTATCTCGCTCCAACCAATACTCACGTTAACACGCTTCTTTATCTCTCCACTTGATATATCCCTGCCTTCCAACATTTCAATAGCACCCTTGTTATACACCCAAAGCAAATCATCAATATAAACAATTAATTCATCATCATAATCATAGTCCTCTCCTTGCGGTGTCCGCCAAACATGATGGCCATCACCAGCCGAAAGTACGCGAATAATCCTCTTATCATTACCATCAGGCGTACCTAAAACTAAAAATCCATTCTTGTATAACCATATGAGATAAAGACCCCTATTCTCCACAACAAACGGCTCGTCCCAGCTCCCGGGACTAACCCGCCACTTCTCCTTGCCTTCTGATAAAGAAATACATACAATATCCAAAGTCATATCACTTGTATCTAAAACAAATATACCCTCCTCGCCAACCGCAAAACCTTGACCTCCTCCTCCATAACGGCCACTTCCAGCCCTAATATTGCACTCCCAATCCTTTACACCACTCTCTATATCCATTTTGCATATCTGATCCTCTGTCCTCACCACAACCTTGCCTTTTATTAAGGCTATCTCCTGAGGCATTGAACTAAATCTCCATATATTCAGACTTCTCCCTGTGGATGCTTCTAGTATCTCTATGCAATTCCTCGTAGTAGCTGCAAATACTCGCTCCTTATCAGCAGCCAAAGCTACAGGACCCCCATCAAATCTGTATCCACTTTCCCACCAACTACCATATTCCCATGGCTTCTCCCAAAGAAATAATCCATTATATGCATCCCGAGCTAGAAGATAATACCTGTCCCGCTCTCCTGCCTTCTGAGGTGGCAAATTCATATTTGAAGCAGAATTAACCGTATAATAAAAATTCCGCCCATTTGATGAAACCGCACCAAGTGTATGATTCTTGCGGTGACCCCTAGGATACTCCGGTCCTGCCAGCCAACGTATACTGTTCGCCACTCCCAATACCGTATCCTTGGAAACCGCATTCCTGTCCGCACCATAACGACGCTGGCACCACTCATCCATTCCAATAGGACGCGCCTTCTTTACCTTAGCCCATAGTCCATCAACACTTATAATCTCAAAATCCTCAACCCCCGCCTCATAAAGCTTGCTCCTTAAATCCCCTTCTGAAATACCTCCGCCTGGACGCTGACCCAAATATCCAATCCCATTAGGACATAATATGCGCATAACCTCTTTAATGCTTAAACCCAAATTAATAGCTCCTTTTATGTCTTCTACAACGGCTAAATTTACTAAATTATCAGCATAGGGCAGCCTCTTGTAATCCATTCCCTCCACTGCAACCTGACCATACAAACCATGCTCATCTAGATATTTTCGTATACCATCTATATCAGAAAACTCTGAAACAAGACCATGAATAAGGTGCTTATCATAACGAGCTATCTCGCCAAATAAACCACCATCTTTGCAGTTAATTATAACACATATACCTGGCCTTACATCTTGTGAAGTCAAAAATGTCGCAGCCAATGATGAATCCAATGACTCGCAAAAAATAATGCTGCTATTTATCACTAAAAACAAACAAAAACTTAAAAGAAATCTTATAAAATGCCTTGAAAATATCGCTAGCATAGCTAACCCCTTTCTCTTTAAATAAATTTCATACCTTTTACTCGGCCATTAAAAAATACCTTACAAAAATAAGACTCTGAAATAACCCTCTTCTTCATATTATCCCAGTCATCCCAAGAGCTTTTAACAATCTTAACCAAATTTCCTCCTCCATCTATATTTCTCTTGCCTTCACCAAGCTTCGGTAAATATAACCTAAACTGGACAACTCTTTTTTAAAATTGACAAAATTGAACAAATTCACCTCCTATCCAAAAAGTTCCTCTCACCTTGAGGCCTGCCTCGCCTTTGGCACATATAAGCAGACCTACATTTCCAGTCATAACAGAAATCTTAACAGCAAACCAAGCACAAACCACCACTTAATACAACTCAATCAACTATTCAGGAATATCAAAATCTCTCAAAAGAAAAAACTCTAAATAACACAAAAACCAAAAAGAATAAAAAATCAAGCCTTAAACAAAA
>JBFMAM010000287.1:0-2864 GCA_040755805.1 Nitrospirota bacterium | reverse complement strand
AATTATCCCCTCTATATCTTTCCTCGTTTCTGTTGGGAGGCCAACCATGAAATAAAGCCTCAATGTTTCGATACCCTCTGCAAAAATGAGCTCTGATGTACAAAGGATATCCTCTTCTGTAATCCTTTTATTAATAACCCTCCTCAGTCGTTCTGTCCCTACCTCAGGTGCAATCGAGACACTCTTATGACCTTTCATTAAACTCACCAATTCAGCGCTCTTTGCACTTGCCCTGAGAGATGTAATTGAGAAATCCACTTCAGGGATTTCCAAGACATCCTTTACATATGGATAATCTGAAAGTGACGGCCCTATAAGACCTATTCTCTTTGTCTTAGATAGGGCTATTCTGATTTCCTGTTCGATTGCCTGTAGTTCTTTTTTTCGCATTGGACTATATATGTGGCTAATCATGCAGAACCTGCATGACCAGGGACATCCCCTCATCGCCTCTATCAAATACATATCAGAAAATTCTGTCTCAGGCGTAATAATTGATGTCTTAATGTTGGACCTTGATATATCGTTAAAGTACCGCCTTTTTATGACTTTGGGTGCACCTTCTGATTGATGCCTTGCTGCTATCTTTCCCTCTGTATCATAAGATATACTGTAGAATTTCGGGACGTATAGACCTTCTATAGTTACAGAAGTTATAGATTTTTTCAGAACCCCAGACCTGTCTGCAGAGGACTTATAAAGATTGAGGAATTCAGGTAGCATCTCCTCTGCCTCTCCTATGAAACATATATCAAAAAAATCTGCAACTGGCTCAGGGTTAAAAAAGGCGCATACACCGCCCATGATGATTAGTGGATGATGGGAATTCCTTTCTGAACTCCTCAGAGGAAGTTTAGATAACTCAAAAATTCTTACGATACTAGGATAATCATTTTCGAAAGAGACAGAGAATGCAACGATGTCAAAGCGACTAAGTGACCTCTTTGATTCCATCGAGAAAAGTTCTGTGCCTGTCCTGACATACTCATCAATATCCCTATTATCGGGAAGGAAGACCCTTTCGCATACAACATCATCCATTCTGTTAAGAAGTCCATAAATCCCCTGAAATCCGAGATTTGACATTCCAACGTGGTAGGTATTCGGATAGACAAGGGCAATATTGATTTTGCCACCAGGGTCTTTTAAAATAGTCCCCTTTTCATTTGACAGCAGGAGTTCTGCCTTTTCTATAAGTCTGCGATTCATTTTTTTATTATAAGGATCATAATCCGTAATGTCACCCTGAACCCTGGCCTGTCGCAGGACAGGCTTGTTTCAGGGTCTCAAAATAACTGTTATTAAGAGATGCTGAATCAAGTTCAGCATGACAAGGAACAGCAAGCATTTTCGATTTTTCATTACGGATTAATGAATCTTTGGATTTAAAATCTTCTTCAGGATATACTATATCAAACGGCATAATAATTGACAAATAACATTAAATCTTGCATACTACCGCCAGAATGAAATATAAAACATATACGGGTGGTAGATATGCTGATAAAACCAAAATACAGAAGTCATGAACATGTTAGAGAATTGGAAAACCTGCTTATTAAAAGTGACTCTGAAAATAATCTCCGGCTTTGGAAACGTGCGAAAGGTGTCCTGTTGTATCTGAAAAACAAAAAGCCCGATGAAATTTCTGATCTGTTAGATGTTGGGCTTAAAAGTATTTATCGCTGGCTGAATCAGTATAACGGTGAAGGAACCAAAGGTCTTTATGAAGGCAATCACACTGGCAGGCCTTCTCTTCTTACTGGGGAAGAACTTACCAGACTCGAAGATATTCTTGATAGCGGTCCTGTTGCCTATGGTCTTACCACGGGTATCTGGACATGTCCTACTGTCCAACATATAATTGAAAATGAATTTGGGATAAGTTATCACCATGACCATGTGAGAAAAATTCTCCATAATATAGGATTTTCTGTGCAACGTCCAACAAAGAAGTTGGCTTTAGCTAAACCAGAATTACAACAAAAATGGGTGCGGAAAACATATCCGATATTAAAAAAAACTGCAAAGAAATAGGGGGAATAATTATTTTTGAAGACGAAGCTGCCTTCCGGCAGGACCCAACTATCTTCTGTAGCTGGTTTCGTCGTGGCTCTCGTTCTTATGTGCCTACTTATGGGCAGCAAAATACCCAGCATATTTATGGAGCAGTTACCATACCCTACGGACGCTTCAGCTATCATTTTGCCGATACCTGTAATACTTCTACTCATCAAGAATTTTTGGAAATGTTAATCCGTAAATTTTATCCACAGAGAATTTTCCTTGTTGAAGATAACGCCAAATATCATAAAAATCCCGATATGTGGTCCTGGTTTGATGCCCATTGTAAAGAAATTGAGCCATGGTTTCTTCCCCCATATTCACCAGAACTTAATCCCATGGAGTCATTGTGGGGATATACGAGACGGCATGGAACACATAATCGTTTCTTTGAAAATGTCGATAAACTTATCGGTTCAATCAAAACTGTATTTCGTCGCATCCAATATCAACCACATCTGATACAAAATTACCTTGCACCTTATGAATAGTTGTCAGAAATTATGCCGTTTGATATAATACATGAAATGCAAAAAATGTGATGGAGAAATAAAGCTGGTCATTGGCTGCAGAACTGTTACAATGAACTACCCCGCAGCTTGCTACGGGGTATTAAAAAACTGGACAGATTACTTAATACTTTTGTTATCATTCCTGCGGAAGCAGGAATCCAGTCCTTTGTTTCTGGATTCCCACTTTCGTGGGAATGACGTAAGGAAACCCTGTAGCAAGCTACAGGAAATTGCAAGTTAAATTGCATAGACTGCAGACAGGACATTATGATTTGTTAGCCTGTTTTA
>JBFMAM010000286.1:0-2867 GCA_040755805.1 Nitrospirota bacterium | reverse complement strand
TGTGCATGCTCGATGGGTTCCCGTAAAGGTCCCGCAGATATGGAAGCATCTCATCGAGGACCTCAGGGGCTACTGCAGTAGTTGCATTGTTGTCAAGGTATATTGGTTTCATCCTGCCTCCACAACAATATCCTCGCTAACAAGCTCTCTTAATTTTTCCTCTATACTTTTTATTGTAACATTACCCATAGGGCATTCAACACACATCGCCCTTAGACCAACAATGACCCTGTTACCATCTATATCTATGAGCTCGAGGTCTCCCCCATCAGCCTGAAGACGTGGTCTTATCTCCTTTCCTATGACCTCCTGTATAAGTGCTATCTTCTGGAGATTGGTTAGTTTTTTAGGTACCGCTGGCCTTTCAGGCACTGCCTTTATGGCCCATATATCCTTGAGGATTGCTTCTATGTCAGGGATGCACGAACCACAGCCACCGCCTGCCTTAGTGTAGTTAGTTATCTCTTCGACTGTTGTAAGGTAGTTTTCGATAGCAACTCTTCGTATTTTTTCTTCAGAGACGTCGAAGCAGTTACAGATGATTTTTTCTGCTACTTCAGGGGGCTTTAGCACGCCTCTGTAATTGGCGACTGCAGCTTCAAGAGCCTCTCTACCCATAACAGAGCAATGCATCTTTTCCTTTGGCAGACCACCAAGGTACCCTGCGATGTCCTGATTGGTCACCTTGAGGGCTTCATCCAAGGTTTTCCCCTTTATGATCTCCGTAAGAACGGAGGAGCTCGCTATGGCAGAAGCACAGCCAAATGTTTGAAACCTTGCATCAATTATCCTATTTGTCTCCTTGTCAATCTTAAGAGTTAGCTTGAGGGCGTCCCCGCAGATTATACTGCCGACCTCTCCAACGGCATCGGGATTCTCTATTTCGCCGACATTTTTTGGATGAAGAAAAAATTCTTTTACCTTCTCCGTGTATTCCCACATGCCTTATTTTTTACCAGAGTTTTAAATTCGATGTCAATTCATATCTAACCAAAAAACATATCTGGCTCATGATGGATTAGTGTAAAATAAATAACTAAGATATAATAACTCAGGGAATAGACGAGGCATCTTGCCTCGGATAAATACCTGCTAATCCTAAATTTATAAGATAGATTTTGAAAAATGGTATTATGATGTCAGGCAACCCCGTATTAAATACAGGGCTGACCTATTTTCATTTTTGCACATTTTATATCCATATGAGCTTTATTTTACCCAAATTGGGCGATTCTGTGCTTAAAGTAACATGGATTGTCATTCCCGCGAAAGCGGGAATCCAGAAAAAGACAAAGAAACTGGATTCCTGTTTTCACAGGAATGACAGACCATTATTTCACCTATCAGGTGATATTTCACGTTACATTCAACCATTTGTTTTCAATACCTTGCTGATTTTTCATATAAAGAACCGCTCAATTTAGGTTTTATTAAGTAAGACACCTTTAAATATTTCTTATGAATTTTTGACAGGACATTAGGAGGTAAGACATGCCTGAACTGAGACTAAATTTGATAACACGGGAATGGGTAATCGTTACCAGAGAAATGTGCAAAAAACTTGAGGACTTTATAGGAGCAAGGGAAAAGAAAAGACGCCCGGAGTTTCTTGCGACATGCCCCTTCTGTCCTGGAAATGAGTCAAAAACACCTGATGAAATTTATAGAATTCGCGACGAAAAGGGGTGGAAATTAAGGGTTGTGCCAAATAAATTTGCGGTGCTTTCAAAAGAAGGTGAACGGACAAGAACAAATTCTGGATTAAAGAAAAGCGTTAATGGCGTTGGAATCCATGAGGTCATTATAGAGACTCCTATTCACAATCTTACAACTGCGACAATGCCTGCTGAGCAATTGAGGGAAGTTATACAGACATATAAAGACCGCTTCCTCAAGATATACAAAGACCCACGGGTAGAACATGTCATTATTTTTAAAAACAATGGCCCTGCCTCAGGCACTTCCATAGAACATTCTCATTCCCAGATAGTGGGGACACCAATAACACCACTTCAGATAAGAAACAGAATCGAAGAGTACATGAGATTTTTCGATGACATGGGGGAGTGCTTGATGTGTAAAACGATTGATGACGAGCTAAATGATGGCTCAAGAATTCTATTTAACACAGAGCATTTTGTGTCATTTGTTCCATATGCTGCACTTTCAGCATTCCATATATGGATATTTCCAAAAAGGCATTCGGGTTCTTTTGCTGACATACGATCAGAAGAGATATGGGACCTTGCAATAAATCTTAAATCAACTATGGCAAAGTTATACCATGGGTTAGAGCATCCTGATTTCAATTATGTAATAAGGTCCGGGAAACCAGTTGATGCGAGCTCTGAATTCATACACTGGTATATCAGTATCGTGCCACGGATTGCCATGGCATCTGGCTTTGAACTCGGTTCTGGCATGTATATAAATCCACTGGTAGCCGAGATGAGTGCAGAATTTCTAAGGAATGTAAGAATACCTGAATATACCAATGACCCTAAAATATAGATAGGAAAGGCCGGCGAAAAATTTTTAGGCAGCCTTTCCTGTCTGTCTCAGAAATTAAGCGAAAAGGTTGAAATGTTCCAGTGGTGGACGGTAGGGGATTCGAACCCCCGACTTCCACGTTGCGAACGTGGCGCTCTCCCAACTGAGCTAACCGCCCACATTACATCCTCTACTCACTAACCTATTCTAACTCAAATAATTGTAATTTAACCACAGAGTGCACAGAGGAAGACATGAATAAGATTTAAAATAGAAAAGATTTTTAAAGGTCAGTTCTCAATGTTATCTGTGGTGAAAGGTTTTAAAAATTGGTGCTGCTTGAAAACTTCACCCATTTCGGGTAATATTTCTTTTAG
>JBFMAM010000285.1:0-2878 GCA_040755805.1 Nitrospirota bacterium | reverse complement strand
TAAGATAATAAACTCAGGAATCTTTTCTTGTCTCAAATAAATGTTCTTTTCCACTTGTGTTTTTTGATTTTTGTAATTATTGCAAGGGGTTATGTAATTCCTTCATGAAAAACTCAGGAAACTCCAATACGAACTGCGCTGTTACGGAAATATCATTTATGGACTATTTGTAAAAATCATTGTTGAACATAACCGGTAATAAAACAGTGATAAGAAAAATGGCTCATGACAAAAATGTGTAAAAAATGAAAATAGGTCAGCCCCGTATTTAATACGGGGTTGCCTGACATCATAATACCATTTCAATATCTGTCTCATAAATGGTATTCATCCGAGGCAAGATGCCTCGGCTATCTTCTAATTTTTATATCAAGGACATCTATTTCTGGGACGATGTCAATTGCAAAAGCCATCATTCCCCTTTTATAAAATAGTCCATCAACTTGTGCCCTTCCTCAATTACCATTATACCCTTTCTTTCAGTAATTGATTCATTAAAGGTAACACCTTCATTTTTCCTCTTAATACGCTTGTCAAATATTACAAACGGAACAGGTTCATCTGTATGTGTCCTGACCTCTATCGGTGTCGCGTGGTCAGGCATCAGAAGGACACGATATTCCTTAAATTTTTCTAATCCCTTTATAACAGTACCCACAACAAGTGCATCAAAATCCGCTATTGCCCTTATCTTATCCTTATAATTACCAGAATGGCCTGCCTCATCAGGGGCCTCAACGTGAATATAAACAAGGTCAACCTTCTCAAGAGCCCGCAGAGATGCCTCAGCCTTTCCAACATAGTTAGTATCTAAATATCCTGTAATATCCGGGACATCGAGTATTTCGAATCCAGCATATATGCCAAGCCCTTTGGTAAGGTCAACTGCAGAGACAAGTGCACCATCCACAGAATATTTCTCCCTGAATAGTGGAAGGTTTGGCCTTTTGCCTTGGCCCCACAGCCAGATACCGTTTGCAGGATTTTTGCCTTTCGCTATTCTCTCCCTGTTAATAGAATGTCTTTCTAGGATGCCTGTAGATCTGAGCATTATCCGTCTCAACATGTCTTCTCTATCCCCAACAGGCAGGTAATCTGCTATATCCTTACCGATAATATCATGAGGTGGAGTGCATTCAATATCCAATGCGCCGCCAGACCATACCATAAGATGCCGGTAACTCAACCCTGGATAGAAAATGATGTCAGCTGTGCCAAGTTCTCTGTTAATATCATTAATGAGCACCCTTGCCTCTTCCGTTGTTATATGGCCACTACTGTAATCCTCCATAACAGCGTTTGTCTTGTCTTTATTATATTTAAGAGTAACAAGGTTACACCTATATGCTACATCATCTTTCTTGAGACTGACCCCTATACTGGCAGCTTCAAGTGGAGCCCTTCCTGAATAAAACTCCATAGGGTTATAACCGAGAATGCTCATATTTGCAATGTCTGAGCCTGAATGAAAACCCCTTGGTATGGTCCTTACCTTACCAATTATCCCCTCACGCGCAAGCTTATCCATATAGGGAGTAAAAGCCTTCTGAAGAGGAGTTTTGCCATCAAGTTCTTTTATAGGCCTGTCCGCCATACCATCACCAATAATGACTATATATTTCACAATGAACTCCGTTCCAATGAAAAGTAAAAAAGAACAAAAGTCTTAATTTAACCACAGAGAACACAGAGGGCACAGAGAAAAAATAAAAATAATTTATAAGTTTTTTAAAATTTATGTTCTTAAATCTCTGTGTCTCAGTGTCTCTGTGGTTTATAATTTCTTATGCATTAAAAAATAAAAATCTCCTTAAATTTACAATTTAAAATTTACAATCTGCATTTTGCAATACTATATAATTCCTTCTAAGACCTTCTCGACAGCCTGTATGTTAGCCTTAACCTTAAGCGGTTCCTTTGATACCTTAAAAACAATATCGGGATCCTTCAGTCCATTGCCTGTAAGAGTACAGACGACACTATCACCCGGCCTGAAATAATTTTCTTTATACAACTTTATTACTCCGGCAATGGAAGCCGCAGATGCAGGTTCACAGAAAATTCCTTCTGTAGACGCAATGAGTTTGTAGGCGTTCAATATCTCTTTGTCAGTTACAGCATCAATCCTTCCACCTGATTCGTCTCGTGCTGCAGTTGCACCTTTCCAGCTTGCAGGGTTTCCTATTCTTATCGCGGTAGCAATGGTTTCGGGTTTCTCTACAGGTTTACCAATTACAATCGGGGCAGCCCCTGATGCTTGGAACCCAAGCATTATAGGTAAGGAGGTGATCTTCTTAGCCATGTTATATTCTTTGTATCCCTTCCAGTATGCAGTTATGTTACCTGCGTTACCGACTGGTAGCGCATGGTATTTAGGTGTAAAGCCGAGCTGGTCGCAGACCTCAAAGGCTGCTGATTTCTGCCCCTCGAGTCTGAACGGATTTATAGAATTCACTAAGGTTATAGGATATTTTTCCACGAGGGCCTTAACTATGTTCAATGCCTTATCAAAGTTTCCCATTACCTGAATAACATGTGCTCCATGCACGAGTGCTTGGGCAAGTTTCCCGAGGGCAATCTTTCCCTCTGGTATCAGAACTATAGCCTTGATACCAGCCTTGGCAGCATAAGCCGATGCAGATGCTGATGTATTCCCTGTTGATGCACAGATTACTGCCTTTGAGCCACTCTCATAGGCCTTTGAAAGAGCAAGGGTCATTCCTCTGTCCTTAAAAGAGCCTGTAGGGTTTGCACCATCAAATTTTAAATAGAGCTCGAGGTTGATACCTAACTTTTTCTTCAAGTTCTCTGCCTTCACCAGAGGTGTATTCCCCTCTTTCAGTGTTATAATCGGTGTCTTCTCAGTTACTGGAAGAAA
>JBFMAM010000284.1:0-2907 GCA_040755805.1 Nitrospirota bacterium | reverse complement strand
CAGTTCTCGCACCCCCGCGAAAGTGGAGGTGCGGGGTTTACTGGGCTAATGGATAAACGCTTATCTGTAACCTCGTCCTGTCTTTCCTTTCGAAGCTAACCATCCCGTCAATCTTTGCAAAAAGGGTATCATCTGAGCCCTTGCCAACATTCAATCCTGGGTGAAACTTTGTGCCTCTCTGCCTTACAAGTATATTCCCTGCACGGACGAGCTCTCCACCGAATCTTTTAACACCTAAGCGTTTTGCCTCGCTATCACGACCATTTCTTGAACTTCCTACACCTTTTTTATGTGCCATCTTACCCTCCAAAAACTATCTCTTTAATCTTCAGAGATGTATAAGGCTGCCTGTGTCCTCGGAACTTTTTGTAACCCTTCCGCGGTTTCTGTTTATATACGATTACCTTGCGTGCCTTCCCTGTATCCTCAACCGATGCTATAACCTTAGCTCCACTAACATAAGGAGAACCACATATGCTTCTGTCCTCTTTAGAGACCATGAGAACCTTATCGAGAATAACCTCTGACTCTCTCTCCAGAGAAAGATTCTCTACTCTTATGGTATTGCCAGGAAAGACCTTATATTGTTTTCCCCTGTTTTCAACTATTGCGTACATCTCACAAATAAGATACCATAATTATTTACAGAAAAACAATCCCCCTTTGGGGAGAGGGTGGTGAGGGGGATTAAATCACTGAATTGGAGATGCTTCCTTATAGGTCTTCTTCGAGAGTATCCACGAAATCTTTTAATAACTCCCTATCGTTATCTGACATTTCAACAAACTCTATCCCTACATTATATTTGGTAACATTATCCGAATCACCCTTAGTACAGTTAACAATCCTTCCCAAAATATTCAACGAATTTTCGTTAAGGAAGAGCTCCAGATTATAATGAGAGTTTAGGTCAAGAGAATATTCGGTCTCAACCAGCATACCTGAGAGACTTATCTTTTTGACATCATACCTGTATGGGTAGTCAATCTTAATATTTTCAGAGGCAGCAACCTTAAACCTCACACCCGATAATCTTCTTTCGTATGTTTTGGTTTTATTCTCCTCAATAAACTCGAGGAGCATTTTTGCTCTTTCATCCCTGATGTCAGTAAATTTCATACCAGCCTTATATACGGGGATTACTTCTCCAGAGTCTGTCTTTTCTGAATGACTGAGAATCGACCAGACTACACGCCCCCTTAAGTTTAAAAGGGTATCTTTATATCTAATCCTCAAAGGATATTCTCTATTTACGTTAATCCTCTTTGTTGTTTCTATAGCAGCCCCATCGATACTGATATCGATAATGTCCACGTCTGAAGGATAGAGCACACTCCCATGGACTCCTTCCACGATATGTCTTTTGTGTTTTCTCCTCTCGTCTTTTCTACCTGTCATAATTATCTCTTTACCCTGTTCGATAACAAATATCTAACAGGGTGAACTCCCCTCCTTATCTCAGTACAATACCTGCATAGCCAACCACATGGCCATAATCTCCACTTACCTCTGCCGATGTAGAATATCTTACAAGCCTTGCAGACCGAGCACCGAGTGCCTTTACTGCAAAAAGCATCGTTGTGGCAGGAAGATAGCCACACATGGAAATCTTTTCTTTTCTCACTATTTCATACATTCCCTCGGGATCGAGTGCCAGTATCTTATCTATCGCTTTCCTGTCTTTCTGCCTTGCAACATCATCAGGCACATAATGGCTCATGTCAGAGCTTGCCACTATAACAACAGGATAACCCGCATCCCTTACTGCCTTTGCTATGCCCTCCCCAAGTATTCTGCATTCTTCGATAGAGGCTGAAAGCATAACTATAGGCACAATCTTTGACTCTTTTAAGAAATATGCAATAAATGGAAGCTGAACTTCGAGTGAATGTTCAAACATATGTGCCTGGGCGTCTTTAGTCACAATAGTTACGTTCATAGCAATCCTGCGGGAAATCTTTTCATCTATCTGGAAAACCCCTGTCGGTATCTCCCACTCACCTGATTCCATCAAGGAGATTTGTGCTCCAAGACCTGTATGATTTGGTCCTATCAGCACAAATGTCTCTGGAAAATCTATTGTAGAATAAACAGCCCCTGCAACAGGGCCTGAATACACCAGGCCTGCATGCGGAGAAACTATACCTATTACCTTTTCCTTCTTTGCATCTCTGTCTATATATTGCTCAACCTGATGAGTCAATTTAGATGCGGTACCATAATAGAATTGTCCCGCGACAGCCGGAGACCTTCTCAAAATGCCTCCTCTATATCCTGATATTCTCTGTCGGCTCTGTTTAAAAACCTTGTACAGTTCGAAATAAACGTAAGATCAACTGTACCTGTAGGTCCGTTTCTCTGCTTTGCTATAATGACCTCTGCCTGTCCTTTATTTGCTTCTTTGTTGTAAATCTCATCCCTGTAAAGAAAGATTATAACATCGGCATCCTGCTCGATCGCACCTGATTCTCTGAGGTCAGCTAAAATGGGTTTTGGAGGTCTACGCTGCTCCACACTCCTGTTAAGCTGGCTGACTGCAATAACCGGCACATTTAATTCCTTTGCCAGGGCCTTAAGTGAACGAGATATCTCTGATATCTCCTGTTCACGCCTTTCGAAACTTCCCTTCCCCCTCATCAGCTGGAGGTAGTCTACTATTACGAGGCTGAGTCCGTGCTCCATTTTTAACCGCCTTGCCTTTGCCCTCAGCTCAAGGACATTAATACCCGATGAATCATCTATAAAAATAGGTGCATCTGTAAGGTTACTTGCTGCACTTGTTAATTTATGCCAGTCCTCTTTTTTTATAAACCCTTTTCTGATACTGTTAGAGTTCACCATCGCCTCAGAGCACAGCATTCTGAATGCAAGTTGTTCTTTTGCCATCTCAAGGCTGAATATGGCAAC
>JBFMAM010000283.1:0-2915 GCA_040755805.1 Nitrospirota bacterium | reverse complement strand
GACAGACCATACCAGTAAATTACATCCTTTAGAATTTGCCTCCCATAGTAAGGTGTCCCCGTAGTGTTAATCACAGTCAAGAGATTAGTTTGTTCTGCAAGGTAATCAACTGTTTGCCTCACTCTTTTTAATTCCTCACCGAGTGCCTGTCCATAAGTATGATGTGCCTCATCAGAAAATATAGCAAGATTAGGAAGAGAAGCAATTGTTTGAAGTCTTCGATTTGCTACTTCTTGTTTTATGACATCTTCTTGAGATGCGTCTACAGACAAATCTTTAATCAGAGATTTAGTAATCGTCTGTTTTTGAATCCTTATTTTTTCGGTGTTTGTAACTATTACATTAAAACTACTCTCTTTAATTATCGGGATGTCTTTTTCTCCATCTCGGGTATAGGTAAATTTCACCGATGTGATAAATTCCTTGTATAATCTAAGGGGAAGTATTTTTTCGTAAGGAATATCAGAAAGTTCCTTTAAAGCACCTAATATAGTTTTACCAGGAGCGAATACTAAGGCGTTCTTAATAAAGTTTGTATTATCAGGATATTCAAGAGCCATTGCAAATTCGGTGGCAATAATTGTCCCAATTAAAATAGTTTTACCTGCTCCCATTGCTAAGGCTAATATGTAGCTTGGATAAACTAATGAAAGTGTTTCTCTGAGGGCTTCTAGTCTGTATTCTCTAACAAAATCGTCATCTTCTTTTATTTTTTCAAATATTGAGTTTATTCCTCCTTTGCTCATAATTTTTATTAAATCTTCTTGAGGGATGACAATGTTTAAAGCCTTGAAAAGCTCTACCGGATCATCATAAATTCTTTTGTACAAATCAAAAATATGCGGAGTCCCTTCGATAAGTCTTAAATACCAGTGTGTTTCAAGGGCTTCAAATTGTGCCTTTCGTAAAAAGCGCGAGGTCCGAGTTTCAAAATCGTAGCTAAAGTTAAAAATTTCGGAGATAACAGGGAACTCCGATTTATAATTTGAATCTCTCCATCCTGCAACTTTAAATTTTAGCATACTATGTAAGGTCATAAGATGAATGTGGTTAGCCATTGCTACCTGTCAACCTCCTCAATATCTCAAAAAACCCCGGAAATGATACATTTACAGAAGATACATCATTTATAGTGGTTGTACCGTCTGCAATCAAGGCTGCAATGCTAAGGGCCATTGCAATCCTGTGGTCTCCGTAACTTTCAAGAAAGGCACCTTTCAGGTTCGCCTTCCCACCGATACTCATGCCATCTTCGAATTCTTCGATTTCTGCACCCATTTTTCTAAGTTCTGTTGCCATACTCTTTATCCTATCAGATTCTTTTACTCGCAGTTCCTCTGCCCCTCTGATAGTTGTGATACCTGTAGCCTGAGTTGCCGCTACACACAGGATTGGAAACTCATCGATTAGAGAAGGGATTTTTTCTTTTGTTATATTTATAGCCTTCAGTTCTCTATCGCTTTTGCAGTATATATCTGCAATAGGTTCGCCGGATAACTCTCTTATATTAGAAATTTCGATATCTGCCCCCATCTCTTTAAGGATTCCGATGAGCCCGGCCCTTGTAGGATTAACTCCTACTCCCCTTATTATTATTTCAGAATCTCTGATCAATAATGCCCCGACTATGAAAAATGCTGCAGATGAGAAATCTCCTGGTACATAAATCTCCATGCCCTTTAATTCTGTTTCACCCTTAATCTTAATATGAAGACCTTCAACCTTTATCTCGGCACCAAAGGCAGGTAACATCCGTTCAGTGTGATCCCTTGACTTAAAAGGTTCTATGACCTCTGTCTCTCCTTCCGCATAAAGACCTGCAAGCAGTATTGCTGACTTAACCTGAGCACTCGCTACAGGCATGGTATATTTAATCGCCTTAAGCCTTTTTCCCCTAATCGCAATAGGTGGATACCTATCCTCAGCCCTTGCCATTATCACCGCACCCATTTGCCTCAAGGGTGTGATTACCCTTGCCATCGGCCTTTGCCTTAAGGACTCATCCCCTGTAAGCACAGAAAAGAATGGGTTCCCCGAAAGCACACCTGAAAGGAGCCTCATTGTCGTGCCAGAATTTCCGCAGTTTATGACATCAAATGGCTCTTTCAGGCCATATAGTCCTTCACCATTGATTAGTAGGGGCGAACGGTCGTTCGCCCCTACTTTTATCTCCACACCAAGCATCTTCATGGCATTTACAGTGCTCATTGTATCTTCTGCCCTGAGAAAATCTCTGATGATGCTTTTCCCTTTTGACAGGGACGAGAAGATTACTGCCCTGTGGGATATGGATTTATCAGGAGGGGGTGAAAATTCGCCTTTAAACCACTTTGCCTTGCTGAGTTCAATTCTGTCCAATACCTGTCCTCAGTGCCTTGGCCTTTTCGAATGCCCTCTCGAGGGATTCAGAATCAGAGGCCCTGAGATACTGGCTTAACCTTTCGAGATTGTTTTTGAAAATCTCTATAGATTCGAGGAGGTTATCCTTATTCATAAGAGTTATATCACGCCATAGCTCAGGGGAGCTCGATGCTATCCTTGTGGCATCCATAAAGCCCTGCCCGGAAAATCTAAGATACGAACTATCTATATCTGCTACTGTATTCACTATTGCATAAGCAAGTAGATGAGGCAGATGACTCACTAATGCATATATCCTATCATGTTCGTCGGGAGCGACCAACTCTACAATAGAGCCGAAGGCCTTCCATATGGCAATAACCTTTTCGAGGGCATTTTTGTCTGTCTTCTCTGTGGGTGTAATAATGCACTTTGCACTATTAAAGATATCCGCTGCTGCTGTATCAATGCCTGAAAGGTTACTGCCAGCTATAGGGTGGGCACCAACAAAATAGATTCCTTCTGGCATTAATGCCTCCATATCGCGCACAAGCTTGCCTTTTACGCTTCCAACA
>JBFMAM010000282.1:0-2920 GCA_040755805.1 Nitrospirota bacterium | reverse complement strand
CGGTTACGTGTAACGGAAACAGAGTTTACACAGTTTCTTGGGTTTGCATGGTTTCTCGGGTTATAAAACTCAAGAAACTCAATGAACTCAATAAACCCAGTAAACTTTTTAGACGAAACGGGCATCGTTACCGTCGCCTATGGACGTTCTAGATGCTAATGCTTTTGAACATTTGGATTTCGAATTTTAGGTGAGGCTAATATGTGCGGAATTATCGGTTATATCGGGAAAGGAGACGCTGTCTCTATCCTTGTAGACGGTCTCAAGCGGCTTGAATACAGGGGATATGATTCTGCCGGTATTGCTTTTTTCGCAGACGGCAAGATTGATATCATAAGGTCAGCCGGGAAAATAAAGGACCTGGAGACCATCATTCAGAGCTCGAACATTAAATGTAATGTCGGTTTAGGTCATACGAGGTGGGCAACTCATGGGAGGCCATCCGAGGAAAATGCACACCCACACAGGGCAGATAACATCGTAATTGTGCATAACGGGATTATCGAAAATTATATTTCGCTTAAGGAGAGGCTTATTGCTGAGGGCCACATCTTTAAATCAGAAACCGATTCTGAGGTAATATGTCATCTGATTGAAAGTTTTATTAAAAAAGGATTGGATTTCGAGGATGCTGTCAGGGCTGCACTAAAAGAGATGCACGGCGCTTTTGCTATAGGCATAATAAGCGAGAAGAACCCTGATAAGATTATAGCGGTGAGAAAGGACAGCCCCCTTGTCATCGGGCTCGGTGATGCCGGATTTTTTATGGCCTCCGATATACCAGCATTTCTGAGCCATACGAGAGATGTTATATTCCTCGAAGATTTTGAGATGGCGATACTCTCTATGGATGGATTAAGCGTTACAGATTTTGAAGGAAGGCCCATCGAAAAGAGGGTGGTCAACATCTCATGGAACCCTGCGATGGCAGAGAAGGGTGGCTACAGACATTTCATGCTCAAGGAGATATATGAACAGCCGAGGGCTATCACCGATACAATGCGCGGGAGATTTTCCCTCGAACGGGGAGAAATAAACCTCGATGAATTCTCAATGGACGAAGATACACTCAGGAAGATTAAACGGGTGCTCTTTGTTGCCTGTGGCACATCATGGCATGCATCCCTTATAGGTAAATACATGGTCGAGTTACTGGCGAGGATTCCTGCAGAGGCAGATGTTGCATCAGAGTTCAGATACAGGGAGCCCATAATAAACGATACCGACCTCTTTGTCTCAATAACGCAGTCAGGTGAGACTGCTGATACACTTGCTGCCCAGCGTGAGGCAAAAAGGCTTGGTGCCAGGATATTAAATATCTGTAATGTTGTTGGAAGCACAAGCGCCAGAGAGGCCGAGGCATCAGGTGGTGGTGTCTTTTATACACACTCAGGCCCTGAGATCGGGGTTGCCTCAACAAAGGCATTTACCTCTCAGCTTACTGCGCTTTACCTTCTTTCTATAGCATTAGGACGCGCACGCAAAGTGCTCGATAAAGAAAAGGCAAGGGCTCTTCTGACCGACCTTGTTGAAATACCGTCAAAGGTTGAGAATGTCCTTTCAATGGATAGAGAGATAGAGGCCCTGGCGCGGGAGCTTTTTCATGCGAATAATTTTCTCTACTTAGGAAGGGGAATAAACTATCCAATAGCACTCGAAGGCGCGCTTAAATTAAAGGAAATTTCATATATACATGCAGAAGGTTATCCAGCCGGTGAAATGAAACATGGCCCGATAGCACTTATTGATAGAGACGTGCCATCAGTATTCTTTGTACCAAGAGACAGGACATACGATAAGATACTTTCAAACATTGAGGAGGTTAAAAGCCGCGGGGGTAAAGTAGTCGCAATAGCAACAGAGGGTGACAGTGTGATAAAGTCCATCGCAGCACACACACTTTATATACCTGAAAGCAACGTGTATCTTTCACCAATTCTTTTTGCTATACACCTGCAGCTTCTTGCCTATCATGTAGCTGTGCTTAGGGGTTGTGATGTTGACCAACCCAGGAACCTCGCAAAGAGTGTAACAGTAGAATAATCAATAACCAAATTACAATAATCAGATAATAACCAATTATTCAATCACTAATAACCAGACATAATGAAAAGAAATCCGAAATTCGAAATCCGAAATTCTAAACAATTTCAATCCTGAATCAAGTTCAGGATTGGTCATTTGAATTTGTTCAGGATTTAGATATTAGGATTTAGAATTTTAATGTTTGGTGTTTGGTAATTGGAGCTTATCTGGTGTTTGATTATTGGTTATTGGTGATTAAAGCCAGAGAGTCCTTGATAAAAAAATGAATCCTTTAAACATCCTATCCCTCCTCTCAATAATAACCCCCATTATTGTTGCAGTCCTGATGTTTGCAAAGAACAGAAAAGGGATTCCGAATATCGCCTTTGCACTCGGGATGCTTTCGATTGGGGCAATAGAGTTTGGAGACCTTATGACCTTCAGGGAGCCACACAATATGTTGTTCTATAAGAGGGTCTCGCTCATTGGGGAATCACTCCTGCCAGGGCTCTGGCTATTGTTCAGCCTTACATATAGCAGGAAAGACTATAAGGAGATTACTGCGTTCTGGAAGGCAGCACTTTCTATATCACTTCTTCCACTTTTATCTGTTTTATTTCTTCCTCTCAATCTTTTCTTCTATTCGCCAGATATAGAAATAGAAAAGATAATGTTTTTAGGAAGAGCAGGGTATTACTTTTACCTCTTTATTCTCCTTTATGCTGTTTTAACCCTGATTAACCTTGAGGGGACATTAAGGGCATCATCGGGCAGCATAAGGTGGCGTATAAAACATACGCTTATTGGTGCAGGTGGAATCATGGCGTTAGTGATTTATTATTACAGCCAGGCACTTCTTTACCGTTCCATAGATATGAACCTTAGCCCTGTGAGG
>JBFMAM010000281.1:0-2925 GCA_040755805.1 Nitrospirota bacterium | reverse complement strand
CCCCTTTTCCAAAGGGGGAGAGAATGGTATTTTCATGTTCCTTTGTGAGCCAAAGGCTCGTGTCGATTCCTGCGGAAGCAGCCCCGTACTGGATACGGGGCTGACTTCTTATTGACAAAGATTATCCTATCTTCAGCAATACCAATATCTGCCTCAAATGGCTCAGCACCTGTTCCATCAAAAACAGTACCTCCTTTTATCAATAAATCAATCTTCATATAAAAATACTTCCAATGCTGTCATTAACCCGAAAATACCCCTCTTTGGCAAATAGGGGTCATCCCCCTTTTCCAAAGGGGGAGAGAATGGTATTTTCATGTTCCTTTGTGAGCCAAAGGCTCGTGTCGATTCCTGCGGAAGCAGCCCCGTACTGGATACGGGGTATACCTTTGTTTCATAGGAACAGCCTCTGGATTCCCGCTTGCGCGGGAATGACTAACCGAAAGTTTTCATCATCCTTTATGCTGATTTGTTGGCATGGTTGTTTCATCTGAAATCTCATTCTTTCCCTCAAAAAAACTCTCTGGTGATTGTATGCTCTTTACAAGTAAAGGCATCAGAAATGTCGAAATAACCTTTGCACGGCCCCGGAAACCTGTTATATTCCCCTCTTTCACCTTCTCCCTATAGGTCTCAGCTATACGGTCCTTGAGTTTTGGAAGGGCCTTCATGGTAAGACCCATTGTAGAGAAAAATTCGACAACGGGTATACCTATACGCTCAAGAGGTTTTAATATTTTCCCAAATGCGCCTACAAGTAATTCTATCTGTGTCGTGGCCGTAAGTATCTTTGCACCAGCAATCATAAAAAATACCCTCATCGTTCTGATAGATGCCATATTGAGCCCTTCCTCAGTGATAACGAAGGGTCCTTTACTGTAAAGTATCCTTCCGTGCATGAATACTACATTGCTGATAAATGTAAATAGAAGAAAAAGGCTTATCGGAATCCAGCCGCTCTTCAGAGATTTAAAAGGTACCCTTAGGAGAAATATCAGGGTTGCAGCAAATATAAAAAGATAAACAGTAATATCTCTTATAAGGAAAAGGCAGATGATAAAGACTATATATGAGATAATCTTAATCTCTGGGGACAATAGGTTACCTATAATTCTTTGAAATTTTTGCTTCGAGGTTAAGCAGGTCATTCCTGCGGAAGCAGCCCCCGATTAAAGACTTCGAGGGCAGGCAAGTGCGGAATGACAAACTTGACACATAGCAGTTCCAATGTGGAGTAGTTCAATGTGGTTTACTGCCTTTAGATCTTGCGACCTTTTGAACTGCTGGTATAGATGTAATATATTTATTCAGCCCTTCAGCGATCGCCTTTGCTATCTGCATTCTGTAAGACTCCTGAGAAAGTAGCTTTTCCTCTTCAGGATTACTTATAAACGAGACTTCAACAAGGACAGAGGGCATCCTTGCACCAAAAAGCACATAAAAGAGTGCCTGCTTGACGCCAAGGTCTACTATCTCTTTATCTCTATAACCATTATTCAGAGATGATACCATGGATTTCTGGATGTAGTGGGCGAGCTTGATAGATTCGTCCCTTTTATTTTCCCTCATGAGGTCGCTCTTTATTATTTCTAAGACATCCATCTGTCTCTGCATCTCTTCCATCTTCTTAAGCGATATTGCATTCTCTCTTGCCGCAACCCTCATGGCCTCCATATCGTTTGTCCAGTTAAGCAGATATGTTTCGATCCCTCTCGCCTTCCTTCTCGGGCTCGCATTGGCATGAATTGATATGAAGAGGTCTGTACTTCTATTGTTTGCTATAGCAGTCCTTTCCTCAAGAGGTATGAATATATCCGTTTCCCTTGTAAGAAAAACTTCATTTAATGGATCAGCCAAAAGGATCTTTTTGAGTTTGAGGGCTATGTCGAGCACAACGTCTTTTTCATAAAGCCCATTAGGTCCTACAGCACCAGGGTCGTGGCCCCCGTGGCCTGGGTCAATAACAATTCTTCTTTTAGTTATAGTTGCTTCTGGCTTTTTCAGTTTCTCCCCAGTTCCATAGACATCAATAACAAGTCTTGCAGGGCTATCGAGCACAAAGGCATTAAAGTCTGCAATCTCTTCGAGGTCGAGGACAACCCTTACTGTATCAGGATTGAACTGGCCTGCCCTGACCATCTTCAATATCCCGTCTCCGACAGGAAGGCTTGTTTTTATCTCTTTTGTAATTGTAGTATTTTTTAGGTCAAAATAAAGCCTGTCAGGATTTGATATACGGTTTTTTGAGAACTCAACAGGCGATGAGAGATCAATAACAACCCTCGTGTAATCATGGGATGACCAGTAGCGAATGCCCATGACGTCTATTTTACCCAGCACTAAAGGGATAGTGCTGGGTTTACTGGAAGCTATTACAGATGGAGGGGAAAAAAACAGAAAAAATAACAATAACCAAAATCCACCGATAAACGGGGCTGACTTGAGCGACATCAGTCCGCCTGAGGCGGATTCGGTAACAGTTCTTAGCGAACTGGAGCGACCACAGCCTCGATTGTTTGAACCCTGAAGACTTTCGGGGTGAGTTTCGAAGCTGTAGCGAAAAGAGTTTAGAACTGTCGAAAAATATCGTAGTAAGCGAAAGGCAGTCCTGTTTATTAAAATTCTGATATCTGGATTTGAGAATAAGGCAGCGGCATTTTGTAATATTCCTTTACCCCGCATCTTACAAAAGGTGCGGGGTGAACTGCTTAATTTGGGGTTCAAAAACAATCTCTGTTCCTCAAACCCTTTATTTTTGATTAAACAGCGTGGACAGCGCTTATCTCTGGTATCTCTCTCTTTAAATTTGCCTCAACCCAATTTTTCAGTGTAAGGGTTGACATCGGGCATACGCCACATGCACCCTTAAGCCTTACATAAACAACGCTATCTTTTATATCTACAAGCTCTATATCACCACCCTCT
>JBFMAM010000280.1:0-2954 GCA_040755805.1 Nitrospirota bacterium | reverse complement strand
TATTAAAATATAAATTTAACTACGCTTTTTAGATGCTACTATTTGGATTATTCAGATGTTTTTGCAACAACGGGGTAAAGACCTTTCAGATTTCCAGATACAATATATAAAAGGTGTGGGTCCTCAAAGGGCCAGACTTTTGAGCCGCCTTGGTATCAAAACAGTTAAAGATGCCCTTTATTACCTGCCATATAGATACGAAGACAGAAGTAATATTAGAAAGATAAGTGATCTGAGATATGGCAATGTAGAAACTGTATCGGGAAAGGTTATTTCTGCTGAGGTAATAAGACTCCAGGGAAGAAATCTGAAGATATTTGAGCTTACAGTTAATGATGGAAGTGGTCTCTTAAAGGGTAAATGGTTCAACCAGCCTTTCATGAAAAAGAATTTCAAGGTCGGGCATGAAGTGTTGCTCTGCGGAACTGTCAAAAGGAATCCTTATTGGGGAATCGGATTTGAGATGGATAACCCAGAATACGAGATTATAAGCAATGTTGTTGCAACTCGATCCCGAGACGATTCGTTAATCCATACGAATAGGGTTGTGCCTGTGTACAGAGTGACCAGTGGCCTTAGCGTAAGACAGATCAGGTCAATAATGTTCAATCTTATAAACACATGCATTAAAGATGTATATGACCCGATACCTATGGAAATACTGAGAAAAAACGGCCTCCCTGGTCTTTCTGAAAGCCTCTCACAGGTCCACTTTCCTGATACAGGTGTAGATATAGGATTTCTGAACAGGGGAGTGAGTGAATTTCATAGAAGACTTTCTTTTGACGAGCTTTTTATGCTCGAACTTGGGCTTGCTGTAATGAAGAGGGGGAGTATACTCGAGAAGGGGATTGCATTTAACCCTGTCCCGAACTTATCGGGACTGAAAAGACTTATCGAGATGCTTCCATTCAGGCTGACGAGGGCACAGGAAAGAGTATTCAGTGATATTCTCCGGGACTTGAAAATGCCCCACCCCATGAACAGGCTCATCCAGGGTGATGTGGGATGCGGGAAGACTGTTATTGCGCTAATGGCTATGACAGTTGTAGCCGAATGTGGATATCAATCAGCCCTGATGGCACCTACAGAGATACTTGCAGAACAGCACTACATTAATATACACAGGATGGTAGAAGACCTGGGTTTGAAGATATGTCTGTTGACAGGGAGCAAGAAAGATAGACCTCTAAGTGAGATTGCTTCAGGTGAAATTGATATAGTTGTCGGAACCCATGCACTTATTCAGGAAGGCGTGATATTTAAAAATCTCGGTCTTGTGGTAATAGATGAACAACACAGATTCGGTGTAATGCAGAGGGCCCTTCTCAGGAAAAAAGCAATTAACCCTGATGTCCTTGTCATGACAGCAACCCCTATACCGAGGACGCTTGCACTTACACTATATGGTGACCTCGATTACTCCGTTATTGACGAACTTCCGCCTGACAGGAGGCCTGTAACAACTCTGTTATTTAACCCGGGGCAGAAGGACTACATATATAGACTTATCAGGGAAGAGGTAAAGAAGGGAAGACAGGTTTATGTTGTGTATCCGATAATAGAAGAGTCAGAGAAGACTGACCTCAGGTCGGCGATAAGAGGTAAAAATGCCTTTGAAAAGTTTTTCCCTGAATTCAAGGTCGGGCTGCTTCATGGCAGGATGAAGGCACAGGAGAGGGAAGAGATAATGTCATTTTTTAAGCAGGGAGAGATAGACATACTGGTCAGCACAACTGTGATAGAGGTGGGCGTGGATGTGCCGAATGCAACGCTTATGCTTATAATACATGCTGAGAGATTCGGGCTTGCACAGCTCCATCAGCTAAGGGGGAGGGTAGGTCGGGGTTCACATCGGTCTTACTGCATGCTGGTAGCATATGAACCCTATGGAGAGGAGGCAAGAAAGAGACTTGGTATAATGGCCAGGAGTAATGATGGTTTCAGGATAGCAGAGGAAGACCTGAATATAAGAGGTCCAGGAGAATTTTTCGGAACCCGACAGTCGGGCATGCCAGATCTCAGGATAGCAAATATTGTAAGGGATGCAAGACTTCTTGATGTAGCGAGGAGAGAGGCATTCAGTCTTATCGTTGGAGATCCTGATTTGAAAGGCCTTCCTGTATTGAGGAAGTCCCTTGAGAGATTCTGGGAAGGGAAGGTTGAACTGTTTAAGACAGGCTAATCCCCCCCTTGCCCCCCTTTAGTAAAGGGGGGATGGGGGATTGAGGAGATGTTATGTTGAAAAGACTAAAAAATAATTTTGACAGAGGGATTGAAAAGATAAAGTGGTTTTCATCACTGCTTTCGGATAGACTTAAGATAGAGTATTCAGTAATGAAACTGCTTTACCAATCAGAACAGATGGAAAGCAAAAAGGACGAACTGCTGAAAACAATAGGTCAGCGTGTTTATGAGTTGAAAGAATATTCTGACAGGTATATCCTGAAGGACAGGGTTGTAATGGAAGCCCTTAGCGAACTCGAAAAAATCAACAACGAGATAGATGCAACAAAAAAGAAGGCATCAGAGATAAGTAGTACAATTTAAAATAACCAATAACCAAATTCCAATGTTCAAATATTGTCATTTGATTAGTGCTGGAGAGTACGGTATGACGTTAAACGGTTACGAGGCCCGCCCTGTTAGATAATAATTACTATCTAACAGGGCCCGTATCGTAAGACGTTTATGGGTTATGTCTTTTACGAATAACTTTACCGATATACAAAGCGAGCTTCGTTACCGTAACCGATTGACGAGATTTTCTTTGATAAATGCATGATATATTTTTATATTCAATTGTTCTTATATTTGGTTCTGTTGTAGGTTCGTTCCTTAATGTATGCATATACAGAATACCGAGAAAATTATCAATAATCATACCTTCCTCAAGATGTCCTTCCTGTGATACTCCAATCAAGCCATGGGATAACATACCAATATTAAGTTAT
>JBFMAM010000279.1:0-2956 GCA_040755805.1 Nitrospirota bacterium | reverse complement strand
GCGACCTGACTTAACTGCATTATACATCCAGGACAGGATGCAACAATGGTATTGGTACCTGTTTTTATATAAGCAGCAACCCGCTTTTGAAGCAGGCTTCTGGAAATGTCTTTATATAAAATGCTGAATATGCCTCCAAACCCGCAGCAGCCTTCCTCTTCTGCCTCGATTAATTCAATGCCGAGATTTTTAATAATCTCCCTCGGCTCTCTTTTGATACCCAATCCATAACTGAGGTGGCATGGGTCATGATAGGTTACACTCTTAAAGTTAGGAGAACTTAATCCCCCCCTTAGTAAAGGGGGGATGGGGGGATTATTAATGAAAAAACTGGATATGTCCATTGCTTTATCTATACCCTCGCCTATAAGCTTCGGGTACTCTACTTTAATAGCAAGTGTACATGTTGGACAGAGACTCAGTACCGCCTCTACATTTAACTGGTTGAATATCCTTATATTTTTTCTTGCGAGATTCATAGCCTCTTCTTCAAGGCCGATAGTTCTTAACGGTATGCCGCAACATACCTCACCCCCTGGAAGGATTACTTCATAACCAAGTCCCCTAAGGACATTGATAAGGGACTCTCCTAAATGTGGATAAAGGAAATTAACAATGCACCCCGTAAAAATAGCAACCCTGCCTTTCTTTTTCGGAACTGTGTATACCCGATGCCCATCTTTTAGAGGGTTTTCAGGCAGTTCAGTTTGGAACGGTAGGGACCCCCTTTTCAATAGATACGGGAATAAAATATACTGGGCCATCCTGAGAAGTCTGAAACTAAGTTGTGGCCTTTTAGTAGAAAATTTTATAAGAAAACGGAGGTATCGTCTTTTAGCGTCTGACCTTCTCAGAAGACTTCTACCGTGGTATATAGCCTCTGTTATATCAACTCCGGGTGGACATAATCCTGAGCACGCACCGCATAATATACAGCTAAATATGCGGTCATTTAAGATTGTAGATGGCTTGATCTGTCCTGTAGAGAGCCCCCAGAGGAGTGCAAGCCTTCCCCTCGCACCCATTGCCTCTGTGGAATCTTCATCGTAAGTTGGACAAAATGCCTTACAGCTTCCGCATCTGACACATTTTGAGAGCTCGCTAAGGTACTGCGAGTTTTCCATTAGAAAAATTATAACCTCAGGGACATTTTAGAAGCTGCAGCTTAGCAAGTCAATAAGGCTAAATCTTTGGATGTTAATATGATAATATAAACTGAAATTTTGAAGGAGATGACTTGTTTGAAAACTTACCCCTGAGGAAGGAACTAAAGGAAAAATTCATACAGGATCTAAATCCTTCAGAGAAACTCTTTTTTCTGAAAAAGGCTAAAGAGGCGATTATTCTGAAGGGGTATCAGGCCTGCGAAGACCTGTTTCATTATTGCTATTTTCTCATGCTAAAAGAACGACTTCGCAGTATCAGCCCACAAAGTGGTGAAGGATACATGAGATTCCTCCTTTTAGAAGGAAAAAAGGATATAGAAGAGGCAATAAAGTTGTACGAGGAGAGGTTAGAGGCGAATAAACTACCAAAACCTGATAAAATAGGCTATAAATTTATAGAATATTTCTCTGAATAGACTCTTTCAAAACTATATTAACCACAGAGAACACAGAGAATTAGAAAATGAATTCACAGAGCGACTTATTGTCTCTGTGACCTCTGTGGTGGAACATTTGCAATTGACTTCGAGTAAAAGATGCGAGGTAAAATTAATCTATGCGTTTGATATTATTCGATATCGATGGAACACTAATAGACTCTGGAGAGGCAGGAACCCGCTCTCTGAATCTTGTATTTAAGGAATTGTTTTCGATCGAAAATGCATTCCATGGTATAAGCATGGCTGGAAAAACAGATACACAGATAATGAGGGAAGGCTTGATGAAACATAGTATCTCAACCAATAGTAATCTTGATGCCGTTATAAACACTTATCTGAAGCATCTCCAGAATGAGATAAACAATGACAGAAAACACATAAAACCAGGTGTTTATGAACTATTAGAGAAATGGAGTCTAATAAAGAATATAAGATTGGGCCTTCTCACGGGGAATCTTGAGCCTGGTGCAAGGATAAAACTCGAACCCTTCAATCTCAATAAATACTTCCCAACTGGTGCATTTGGTAGCGACGATGAAGACAGGAATAAGCTTTTACCCATTGCGATAAGGAGATTTGAAAATTTATGCCATACAAAGATAGGTCTTGATGACTGTATTGTGATAGGGGATACACCACGTGATGTTCATTGTGCAAAACCATATGGTGTAATATGTATAGGTGTTGCTACAGGTCCATACACCCTTGATGCACTCATAGATGCAGGGGCAGACTATGTAGTTAAAGATCTATCAGATCATTATAATCTCTTGCAGATCCTTGAATGAATCTTTTTGTAGTGGAGTTAAAACTGGGTTCTACATGAAAATAGCTGAGCCCCGTATTAAACGGGGTTGCCTCGGTTTGACTGTTATTCCCGCGCAAGCGGCAATCCAGACTTGTCTCCCGCATCAAGTGCGGGGCAGGCTCTGTGAAAACAGGGAACAATAAGACAATAGATTCCCGCTTTCGCAGGGATCGGCATGCCCCGAACATATGTTCAGGGCACAAAGGAGCATAAAAATACCATTTACTCCCCCTTTGGTAAAGGGGGATGAAGGGGGATTTTAAGAACAAATGGTTGCAGTTATAATTCATAAAATCTCCCCCAACCCCTCTTTGCCAAAGAGGGGTATTTTCTGGTCAATGACAGATTGAATGCAATGTCAGGCAGGATGCCTGACCTATTTTCTTTTAAAATAAATTCTTGAGAGGGATTTTTGATACGATATAAAGAGATATTTTTAGGTAAGCAATGTAATAACAGGTGCCTCTATTGCCCTTTCAGACAAAAAGACCCTTCAAAGCCTGATTTTAATACTATAATCAGCGCCTTACAGCAAAGTGAAG
>JBFMAM010000278.1:0-2964 GCA_040755805.1 Nitrospirota bacterium | reverse complement strand
ATAGGGATTACCTTCTACATCAATCCTCAGATCAACCCTTGTAGCACCTTCACAACATAGGGCAGTATGGGCAGAGAGTGCTACCTCCTTTGCCATCTCATAAGCCTTACCGTCCATTTTTGGAGGAAGTATATAATCTGTGAGACCTACTGTATATTTGGCCTCATAACTGTAGAATTCAAGAGATGGCCTTACCTCAACTCCTCCGAGTACCTTGTCATTGAGTATCCCGATATGCACCTCTTTACCGTCTATATATTTCTCTATGATTACCCTATCACTTAATGAAAAAGCCTTTTCAATGGCTGCCCTGAACTGCTCTTCATCTCTTACTATACCTACTCCAATACTTGAACCCTCGGCCGCGGGCTTTACAACCCAGGGCAAGTCAAAGCCTATTTTAATTTTGGATTTTGGATTTTGGATTTTGGATTTTTTTATCCGTTGAACATTGAACATTGAACGTTGAACTACTACAAAAGGTGAGACAGGGATATTGTGATAGAGAAATATCTTTTTGGATGCCTCTTTATCCATCGCAAGGGCAGATGCAAGCACACCTGAACCTGTATAAGGTATTCCGAGAACCTCGAGCATACCCTGCATAGCACCATTTTCTCCATGTCCCCCATGAAGTGCAAGGAATGCTATCTCAATGCCTTCCCTCTTCAACAAGGCACAAACGTCAGGGCCAACATCTATAGCAACTGCTTTATAACCTAACCCTTTCAGTGCGTTATAAATTGCAGCCCCGCTCCTGAGAGAAACCTCTCTTTCGGCTGATGTTCCACCCATCAATATACCTATCTTTTTATTGGTCAACATATTATCTTGAGAATAGGATTCAAGGGGTCAAGGGGTCGAGAGGTCAAGGTGTATGGTACATGACACAGGATACTTGCATCATGCATCCTAAGCAATGAATCCTTGAATCCTCGAATCCTTGAACCCTTTTTGTTCATTCTCTTCCCACTATCTTTATCTCCGGCTCAAGCACAACTCCAAATCTTTCCTTAACCCTGAAGGCAACCTCCTGCATAAGCCTGATGAAATCAGACGCATTTGCCCTTCCCTTATTTGTAAAGAAATTTGCATGGATGTTGCTCACCTCAACATCACCAATTCTCAGGCCCTTGCATCCTGCTTCATCTATCAGCTTCCCGGCAGATAGCCCTGAAGGGTTTTTAAATACACAGCCAGCGGATGGTTCTAAGATGGGCTGGCTTTTCTGCTTCCTCTTTAAGAAATCCTCTACCTTCGCAGAAACATCCTCCTTTCTATCCTTCTTGAGTCTTATCTCTGCATCGAGAAGCAATTCAACTGGCAGAATACTTGACTTTCTGTATCCAAACTCAATTCTTTCAGTCCCGAACCTCTCAAGTTTACCTTCAGCATTTACTATGGAAACTGAAATAATCACATCCTTTATCTCGTAGCCGAATGCACCTGCATTACCACAGATTGCTCCACCAACGGAGCCGGGTATTCCTGTAAGACCCTCTATCCCTGAATAACCATTTTCCCGCGAGAAGTTCACGAGCCTTGGGAGTGGTGTTCCGGCCTCCACGAATAAATACACGTATTCATCATCTTCTCTTAAGACCTTAATCTTTCTGAAAGACTTAAACGATATAACAGCTCCTTCTATACCTCCATCTCTCACTAAAATATTCGTCCCGCCACCTAGGGGGAAAAACGGTGTCTCTCTTATTCTTAAGATAACCAGCATATTTCTGAGTGAGATAAGGTCTTGAGGTATAGCAAAGACATCTGCAGGCCCTCCGATCTTCAGAGATGTATGATTCCTCATCGGCTCCATTAATCTCACTTCACCCTTAAAGGCACCAGTAAAAATCTCGCGCCATCCCCTATCGTCAATTATTACTTTATTGTTTGTCATTGCCCGGTTTCTTCATATAGCCCTTCACGCATAACGGCTACGGTTAGGATGCCTGTTTCGTTGTTCGGTTAAGTCGTTCGGCTTTGTCAGCCTCTTTAAAATTTCTTCACCTATCTTCCATACGTCACCTGCTCCGAGAGTAAGGAGCACATCACCTCTCTGTATATTTGAGCTAATATAGCCTATAGCCTCTTCCCTGTCTTTCATATACACAACACTGTTATGGCCTGCTTTTTTAATCCTCTCAAACAGGACTGCTGTGCTTATGCCTTCAATAGGTTTTTCTCCTGCAGAATAAATGTCCAGAAGGATGAGGGAATCCGCATCATTGAACGAAGACGAAAATTCATCCATCAGGTCTTTTGTCCTCGTATATCTGTGAGGCTGGAAAATGACAAATAACCTTTCCCCCGTAATCCCTTCCTTCGCTGCCTTCAGTGTTGCCTTTATCTCTGTCGGGTGGTGACCATAATCATCGAATATCTTTATTCCTTCTACTTTACCCTTAAACTCGAACCTCCTCTGTATACCGCCAAACCCTTTCAAGGCATCCCTTATTCTTGATACATCTATCTGGAGCTCTAAAGCTGTTCCGATAGCAGCCAGACTGTTAAGGACATTGTGTACTCCTGGCACAGGAAGGTCGAAATCACCGATATTTCTGTTTTTATAGATTACTTCAAAGCTCACAGACATAACCCCTTTTTTTATATTTATTGCATGAAGCTCTGCCTGATGGGTAAATCCATATGTGATGTATCTTCTGTGGACAGATGGTAAAAGTCCACGCAGATGCTCATCCTCAATACAAACTATTGATACACCATAAAATGGAACTTTATTCACGAAGGAAAGGAATGCCTCTTTCAATGAATCCATTGTCTTGAAGAAATCCATATGTTCCCTGTCAATGTTTGTGACGATTGCAATCGTTGGAGAAAGCTTGAGAAATGAACCATCGCTTTCATCAGCCTCTGCCACGAGGAATTTTCCCTGACCGAGTTTTGCATTGCTGCCTGTTGCCTTTAGTCTTCCGCCTATGACAACTGTGGGGTCAAGACCAC
>JBFMAM010000277.1:0-2972 GCA_040755805.1 Nitrospirota bacterium | reverse complement strand
TCTCATCAATTTCTTTTGCAGTGAATGTCCTACCTCGATATTTGATGGGTTTGTACATGCATTGTTTATATCACAGGTGAGGGGCGGAACGCAAGAGGTTTTTTTTATCCTATAACTGAGGGATTACTTAAAAAGTTATAAAAATAATTTATTTGCTACTGACAATAGCAACAGTTGGGTTCAGACAACGCTGAAGCACGGTCGAACTGACCCCACCTAATATCAAATCCTTAATGGCAGAACGCCCCTTACGACCCATAATGATAAGGTTATAATCCCCTCCTTCAGCCTCTTTAAGAATCTCCCCAGCCGGGTTCCCCATCGGGGTCTTGGTAGTAATAAGACCTTCTGAAACCCCTGCCTGAAAAAGAATCGTTTTGGCTTCATTCAATATCTTCTGTGCGTCCTCTTCAGGGTCTGTTCCTTCTCTAAGCCTTTCCATAAAGAGTGCAAGATTAATCACCCTAAGCAGTGTAATCCTCATTGTATACCCCTTAAGTTCTCCTGCCAGGCAAGCAGCATGTTCTACACCTTTCAAGGAATAGGATGAACCATCAACAGGAATAAGGACTTTAGGAATAGGACATACCTTATCTTTTAGAATCCTGTGACCTACTATATATACAGTCTGCCTGCTTGCTGCATGAACAACCTTACTGGTAACACTGCCAAGGATAAAACCTTTTAATTCCGAGAGCCCTCTTCTGGCCATTATAATTGTAGAGAATTTCTCCTCGTCAGCTATGCGGATAATTTCCCGAGCCGGGTCTCCATCTACTATCAGTTTCTCAATCTCGACCTCGATCCCTGAATCCCTTAGAATCTTTTCATCTTCATCTAAGAAAGGGCTGATATTTTCCTCAATATGTTCTTCCTTGAGCCTATGGAGAAAATTAGACTGTTTCAGATTCTCTGCACGAAAATCAATGTAAGCTATACGACGGCTCAGATAGCCTCCTGCTATAACATGAGACAGGGTAATACCTAAAAGGCTTTTGCCCAAGGATGCCCCCAAACACCCCGCAAATTGTACAGCCCTCTTAGAATGTTCGCTTCCATCTACAGGAAGCAGTATCTTTGGAATTGGACATTGTATTTTCATGATATTTCTCCTCAAAAATATTAAGTTAAGTTCTTATCCAAATTGGTTGATAACAGGGTTCGAGGATTCAAGGATTCGAGGGTTCAAGTGTTTGTTTTCTAACCACTCGACCCCTTGACTCCTGGACCCCTTGAATCCTTTAAACCTAATAAAAAATAAGCAACCAGACATTAGCGATGGCCACGCTTATGAGCATATATACAAAGGCATACTTCATAAAGGCAAAGAACCCGATCGGATGGCCTGCTGCCTCTGCAATGCCCATTGTAACCACATTTGCACTTGCCCCTATCATTGTACCATTCCCGCCTAAACATACCCCCAATGAAAGTGCCCACCAGAGTACATTCGACTCTGCCCCTGGAATCACCTTCGTAAGATATGCGGTAATGGGTAGCATTGTAGCTGTAAAAGGAATATTGTCCACAAAGGCGCTCATTATGGCTGATACCCATAGAATCATACAGATTGCAACTACAAGATTACCACGGGATAATTTCAATACCCAATCAGCTATCAAAGATAATAGCCCTGCCTCCTCTATAGCGCCTACCACTATGAAAAGGAATATGAAGAAGAGGAGGGTTGTCCACTCTATATCCTTTTCAATGAGCTCCAGCATCTTAACCTTTTTAGTAAGGATGCTATATGTAAAGAGCATACCAGCTCCAAAGAGTGCAGGTATACTGACCTCCATATGCCAGTATCCATGAGTGATAAAGAGGGCGATTACAAGGCTCATGATAAAGAGCCCATATCTGAGAAGTGTCTTATCTGTAATCTTATATTCCTCCAAAAAGGCGATAAACCTGTCAATATCTTCAACCTTATTCTTAGAATACTGCTTACCATAATAAATCTTGGAATAGACAATAAGGGCTACTGTTGCTATGATGCACACCAGCGTCAGATTATTTACAAACTGCATGAATGTAAGGCCCGCGTAAGAGCCTATCATTATATTTGGCGGGTCACCGATAAGTGTTGGAGTGCCACCCACATTAGAGGCCATAACCCCAGGAATTAAGAGAATAAGCGGTGGTACCTTTAAGGCTAAGGCAATCTCAATTAGGACAGGGGTATAAAGGAGCATTGTTGTGACATTGTCTAAAAATGCTGAGGTGGTTGCAATAAAGAGCATTGAAATAGCCGATA
Organism: Nitrospirota bacterium; assembly: GCA_040755805.1. Lineage (GTDB taxonomy): Bacteria > Nitrospirota > Thermodesulfovibrionia > Thermodesulfovibrionales > SM23-35 > JBFMAM01. The sequence goes on along the minus strand of JBFMAM010000277.1, from coordinate 715 downwards.
GCATCATTATATTACCTCTTGCAACCTGAAAGGACTTATAGGCACACCACTGAAATACACCTGTATGTTTCAGGACACCAACAATAATCATCATTCCCATGAGGAGAAAGATTACATTCATATCTACTGCACTAATTGCCCTTTCAAAAGAGATGATGTGATATTCAGGATTAAAAGTACCAAGCGTATATGTTAAAAGAAGCATTATGACTGCACCTATCATAGCAGCTATGGTTCTATGCAGAAGATCGAAAGAGATGGCAAGATATGATAGGAGAAAAACAGCAGTTGCCATATAAAAGGCAGGACCCAAGGTGCGTAACATCTCTACATCCTTGACCGCATAAAAGCCCTGACCCCTCTGTGCAAAGTCTTCCTTCTCTAATTCCAGATTCGTCTTGCGATAACTCGGTTTATAGACTTCGAGTTGAATGCCGATATTATCAATCTGACCTTTTGGAAGTTTGAATTCAACCTGATAGGTACCATGAGAGGATGTCTCTGTCTCAGCCATCCATTTATGTGCGCCCATGACCTTCTGGGGCTGACCATTTACAAGAACCTCGATGCAAGCCTCTTTAACCGGCTCCTTATGAGAATCCATGATAGTGCCAGAGATATAGAATGTATCACCTTCGGCTGCATCTTCGGAGGCAGAGGATTGGCTTACAGAGAAAGAGAGTAAAAATGTTACTATTGCTAAAACTATATTGAA
>JBFMAM010000276.1:1736-2973 GCA_040755805.1 Nitrospirota bacterium | reverse complement strand
ATTCAGGCACTGTTTCAGCCGCAATAGAGGGCACAATAATAGGCATACCATCATTTGCCATTTCTCTGGTTACAGGAGCAGGGCATACTCTGCCCCTTCATATTGACACTGCATCCGCCTTTGCCATCAAGATTGGCAGATATATCCTGGAGAAATCTCTTCCACCTGACACCCTGCTGAATATAAATGTACCAAATATGGATAAAGGTAAAATCCTTGGAGTAAAGTTTACACGCCAGGGAAAACTGGCATATAACAATTCCATTAAGGAAATACATGATCCGAGTGGAAAAAGTCACTTCTGGATTGGTGGAGGTCAAATTCACGTAGAACAGGTTGAGGATACGGATATTCAGGCTATACAGGAGAGCTATATCTCTATCACTCCTATCCACCGTGACCTTACAAATTATGAGGTGTTGAAATTCCTTAAGAACGATATGTCATTTATAGGAGAATTTTGAAAAACTATTTTAAACCCGCAGAGAATAATGACACACTTATTAGGAATATGAAAATCGGGTCAGGAGACCCGATTCTACCCCATGATGGGTAGTGACAGGTCTCCTGACCTGTCAAAAAATGATTTTTGAAACAAAATTATATGAAAAAATACGATGTCATAATAGTGGGAGCTGGTCCCGCTGGCATATTCTCTGTTCTCGAACTGCTCAGGCATAGGGCAGATAAAAAGATCCTTATCATCGAAAAAGGCAAGGACCTTACCGAAAGGATATGCCCGATGAAAATAAGGGAGATTTCATGTACAGCCTGCCCTGAATGCGCACTTCTCAGTGGATGGGGTGGCGCAGGGGCCTTCAGTGATGGAAAATTAAACCTTTCTCCCGAGGTTGGTGGTTTTCTTTCGAGATATATTGACAGAGACAGGCTACAGTCATTGATAATTTATGTAGACGAAATCTATGTAAAGTATGGCGCTCCAGAAGAAACATATGGTGGCAATAAAGAAGAGATACACGATATAGAAAAGCTTGCATCAGAAAATAACCTCCTGTTCATACCCTCAACGATAAGACATATAGGTACTGACAGGTGCAGGATAGTACTTAAGAATATTAAGGATACGCTCAATAGAAGGGTAGAGACTATATTCGGTTCAGAAGCAGACAGGGTCATTACAGAGAAAAGAAAGGCTGCTGGTATCAGGCTTAAGGATGGCGCAAGGCTTTATTCTGAATTTGTAATCCTTGCCCCCGGGAGGGAAGGCTCCAGGTAG
>JBFMAM010000276.1:0-1726 GCA_040755805.1 Nitrospirota bacterium | reverse complement strand
CGAAAAAGAGGCAAAAAGACTTCACCTCACGCTGCTCAAAAACCCTGTTGATATAGGCATGAGGGTGGAAATACCTGCTACTGTATTTGAGCCCCTCACAAGAGTCACCTATGAACCAAAACTAATATTCTATTCAAGAAAATTCAATGACAAAGTAAGGACATTCTGTGTAAATCCATATGGTGAGGTTGTAAGGGAATACCTTAAGGGTATATGGACAGTCAATGGCCACAGCTATGCAAAAAGGAAAACAAACAATACAAACTTTGCGCTTTTGGTCAGCACATTCTTCACAGAGCCATTTGACGACCCTATCTCGTATGGAAGATATATAGCAGAGCTTGCAAACCTTCTCGGCAAGGGTGTGATTGTTCAGAGGCTTGGAGATTTACAGCAGGGAAGGCGATCAACACATGAGAGGATATCAAAAGGTGCTATACAGCCAACGCTCAAGGATGCCACACCAGGTGATTTAAGTTTTGTCATACCCTATCGTTATATGTCTGACATCCTTGAGATGCTCGATGCGCTCAATAAGATTACCCTCGGTGTGACTTCAGAACACACCCTGCTATATGGGGCCGAAGTGAAATTTTATTCAATGCATCCCAAACTGACAGAATCCCTTGAGACCGAGATAGGAAACCTATTTGCAGTGGGTGACGGGGCAGGGGTAAGCAGAGGGCTTATCCAAGCATCTGCCTCAGGTGTGATAGCTGCGAGAGAGATAGCAAGGCGACTTGGCTGATGGATTTTAAAGAATTAAGAGAGTTTATGGTAAAAACACAGCTCATCCCGAGAGGAATTAAAGATGAGCGTGTTCTGAATGTAATGAAAAAGGTTCCGAGGCATATCTTTGTTGATAATTCCATACAGTATAAAGCCTATGACGATATGGCCCTGCCGATTGGCGAAGGACAGACTATTTCACAGCCTTATATGGTCGCAATCATGACAGAACTGCTCGAACTTAAAGGAAATGAAAAGGTTCTGGAAATAGGTACAGGCTCAGGCTATCAAGCAGCAATCTTAGCTGAGCTTTCAAAAGAGGTTTATACAGTGGAGCGGGTTGCATTACTTGCCAAAAAGGCAGAGGAACGATTTCATTCCCTCGGTTATAACAACATTCATGTTAAGGTTGGTAACGGAACATTAGGATGGCCAGAGGAGTCGCCCTTTGACAGGATTATGATAACTGCAGGTACTCCAAAAATTCCCGATCCCCTTGTAGAACAGTTATCCGAAGGAGGTCTAATCATAGCCCCTGTTGGAGACCGTTTTTCACAACAACTTCTGAAATGCAAAAAGTCCAGAGGCAGATTTTCTGGGGAATATCATACCCCATGTGTATTCGTACCCCTGATAGGAGAGTATGGATGGAAGGATAATTAAATAAAAATTTCAAATGTCAAAGCTCAAAGTCCAAATGAAAAATGACATTTGGATTTTGGAATTACGAAAGGTTTGGATTTTGACATTTTGATTTCATTTGGCATTTGAATTTTGGATTTTGAAATTTGTTTAGGATGTGTTGTATAGAATTTAATGTATTTTCGGATTAATCGAAATGCTCAGAGGCTTGCTTGAGAAGTATTTCTGTATCATCGCCATCATCGGGCATGCATGAAACACCAATCCTGAGGTCCCAACCTTCACCAAAAATGCTATTAAATGACCCATGAAGTCTTGATATAACAACCTCCGAAAAACTCTTAGGTGTCTGTGT
>JBFMAM010000275.1:0-3000 GCA_040755805.1 Nitrospirota bacterium | reverse complement strand
GGTCATATTCAACGAAGAGATGTCCATTCGATGAATATACAAAAGGCACATGGTTTAAACGGGCATATTTCTTCGCTTGTTCAAGACCCTTGTCGGGCAGTTCATTGCTCCGTTTGGCTTCAATTAAGGCAACAGCTATGGGTTGCGAGTTAATATTTACGCGGATACGTAATAGGTAATCTATTCTTCTCTTTTGCCTTCGCCGAGGCTGCCCCTCAACAATATCAATACCCCTATCAGTTTCCTCACGTCTTATGAGGTCTTCTGTCCATCCACAGCGATGAAGGGCAGGGTCTATAAGCTTTGCTCTTGTATCCGCTTCGCTTAGATACATAATCCCTATGTAAATAGGCTAAACTGTCTGTTATTAATATTCAATGCCTTTTTCTCACTTATCCAGGGATTGCAGAATTCCCATGGGATGTCAGGGTTTTTGCAGCCACAGGTATAGCATTTTATGCCATATCGGCTTGCGATATTTTTAATACTTCTGTATTGGATTATCCTCATAGCCTTTGGTAGGAGCCTTGTCTTTGCTGATGTGATAACCCTCTGATAGGGCTGGCCATTGTAATGCTTGAGGATCTCTTTTGCTAAACCAAAGGGTAATTCTGAGAGAAACTGATTCATTATGGATGGTCTCATAACGAGTGAGCTTATTGATATATTCTCCACGCCAGCAGCCTTAAGTCTCTTAATCAGATGCTCCATTGACTCCTCAGAAAATCCCCCCGAATCCCCCCACACCCCCCTTTGTGAAAGGGATAATCCCTCCAACCCCCCTTTACTAAAGGGGGGCGAGGGGGGATTATTTATTAAAGGGGGATTAGAGGGGGATTTTAAAGTGGGGAAGGGGGGGATTACAGGGTCAATCCTTACAGACACATCAATCCCTGCATCAATAAGATTCCTTATATTTAAGAGTCTTTTTAGAGGATGAGCTGAGAAGGGTTCAAATAATTTTCTATAATCTTCAGCGAGAGATACCATGCCGATTCTTGCCTTGATACCCCTCTTACTTCCCCCCTTAATAAGGGGGGACCGAGAGGGGTATCTCTTAAATAGTTCGATGAATTCATTTGGTATAAAACCCTTTGTGAGAAACGATATGCCAATATCCCTTTCAAGCAAAAGTTTCATTACAGCATAGGTGGTCTTAAGGATTTCATCCATCTCCTGAAAGGCATCAGATGCAGTACTGAATGAAATCCATGAGGGTAATCTCCTTTTCCTATCAAGTTCCCTTTCTAACATCTCAGGCAGATTTTCGTATAAATGCACTTCCCCTCTTGGTGGTGCATCTGTAAATCCTCTTGCATAGCAATAGACACATGAATGAAGACATCCCCTTGTGACGTTTATGGCAGGAGTGCCTTTAAGACAGTCAAATGCAGGAGGCTTGAGGACAGGGGTTTTTCGTTTTTCTTTAATCAGTTTTATCATAATCTGTAATTAACTTTAACGGTGTTAGTCTACGACTCATAGAGAAAACCATGTTATCACGATTTTAACCGAATAGTTCCTAGAAACCTGATTCTGGGTATTATCACCGTTACCTATGGATCGTCATTCCTGCCCCTTTTGTCATTCCCGCGAAAGCGGGAATCCAGGGGTAAACTCCAGCAGGAATCCAGAAAAGACTGGATTCCGCATCAAGTGCGGAATGACAGACTTGTTCCCGTAATCAGGACTGAATCATCAATAAACCTTTCTTCTATATCCTTCAGCCCTGCCCTTAAAAGCCAACCCTTTATCTCATCAGGTGAATAGCATCTTCCTTCTTCTGTGTTAACGAGCATATTCACCGAAAAAAGGGCACCCTGTGCAGGATATGTTCTATCCTTTGAGACATAAAACTCCTGAATAACTATCCTTCCACCGTCATTCAATGCCTTTTTACATTTTCTTAGTAAATAAAGATTATCCTTCGCTGGATATGCATGTAAGACCTGACTGACAAAGATGAGGTCATATCCCTTACCAAAATCATCGCTCATAAAATCACCGCCAATGAAATTGACACCGTTTATCCTTTCCTTCTCTACAATCCTCTTTGCGATCTCGATGGTCTCAGGGTAATCAAAAAGTGTTACATTTACACCTCTCTTTGCCATCTCGATTGAATATGTCCCGGATCCTCCTCCAAGATCAAGGGCTGTCTTGACTCCCTTTAATCCAATCATCTTAATAATATCTTTTGCCTTTAAGGCTGCGTTGTTATGCATCCCAAGGACAAATGCCTCATGGTTATGTGCCTTATGATAAGGTTTCCCGGTCTTTATGACCTCATCAAGCCCTGACCAGTTCCTCCATAGGTTATCGGCATGCCTCAAAATATCACCCTGATAATAAGAGCCTCCAATAACCAAAAACTTAGATGCAATGGGAGAGTTTGAATACCTGTTCTTCATTTTCTTTAGAAGGCCAAGACCTGTAAGGGCATCGAGTAATATCTCTGTTGCCCTTAAATCTGTATTAAGTTTTTTTGAGATTGCCCTGACTGATTGAGGCTTTGTTAAGTGGTCAAACACCCTATATTTATTCGCAGTAATAAGTACCCTTGCTGGCCTGAAACCACCCCATAATTCTCTTAGTTTCTTTGCCTGTGCAAGAATGGCTGCCATAAGTACTCCTTGTTTTTTGTATTTTCTTTGACTATTGACTATTTACTGATAACTATTGACTATTCTCATAGTCCCATCTTTCTTAATGCCTCATCCCCTGAGCTTCTAACTCCTGGTGCCTCCTCTGGCAGGTATAGCATCACTCCACCTTTCACGGGTCTCAGGACAATCTTTTCCTCCTGAGCTAATCGGTTTGTAACTTCAACAGGATTTTCGCCTTCGAAGTATTTCTTGAATGCCTCATTGAATCCTGAATAGACGGAGTGTATGCCCTTATACCCTTCTTTCCTTAAACTAACAATAGCCTTTTTCACAAATTCCTCATGACTTAACTTCTCTGACATGGAAACCTCCTTTTTATATTAATTTTTCCATT
>JBFMAM010000274.1:0-3026 GCA_040755805.1 Nitrospirota bacterium | reverse complement strand
TCAGACTCCAGCATTTGGGCAAAATGGAAGAGTCGACCATCTTCGCTATGAGTATCAGCAGAAGTATCTAATATTGAACTCGCCAGTGTTATAGTTGTGGATTCTTTTACTGATAAAGAGGTAGGCATTGTTAATGGAGTTGTATTCAAAGAAGGTTCAACAGGGTCAAAAAACTTTACAAATCCAGAGACCTCTACCTTTTTATAATTATCGAGGTCGTGAGTGCAACGATGAAGCCTATCTGCTGTCATTACAAAGGCTTTAAGAGGATTATACCGTTTAAATGCCTCCTCAGCATAGTGAGAACAGCTTGGGTACATGGGGCACGAAGTCGCTTTTATTGGACTGATGAATCGTTGATATATTTGGATGACACTAAGAGGTACAAGGCGATAGAATGGGTAGGAATCTGTTTCGCTATCAATACTGCTCCCTAAACTTTTCTTAAAATCCCTTGAATTTTCAAACCCCTTCGCTACCTCTTGGACATCACTTCCCTCTACAGTGGTGGTAAAAGATATAGAATATATTATTAATAGTATAAGAGTTAATACACATAACTTCTCTTTCACTTTCCCACACCATTCTATCTACTGTACCTCTCCCAAAAATTCAAAATGTCCTGGACCTTCTTACTTCTTGATTTTTATTTCACAGTAATTGTAGTTTGTGCAGCAACCATTGCCTCTATTTGAGCGCCTTCTGGAATAGATGCACTCCCACCCTTTATTAAGATAAGTGGAAGACATAACAGAGCAAGGATGATCGCCATTACCATTTTCTCTTCACCCTCTACCGATTTAGTTCCTGAAATAATGACCGGAGTTCCATCCACGGCTTTAACGCTCTTTACTGATATTGTAAGTTTATCTGCCTGTCCCGCTATACCTCTCTCCTTGGAAACCGTTACTTCACCTGTCGCTGGATCACCTGCTTTAATAACTACCTTGCCATCAACAACAACATCCGAAGCTACAACAAGATTTACCCTATCACCCACTTTAAACTCCTTTGGCGTTAAAGTCTGAATAGTTCTAAGGAGCACACGAGTACCTGCAGGAATCTGGATAGTAGCTGCAGTAATAGCTTCATGTGGGAGCACAAATGTCCATACAAATACAGAAAGGGTTAGAAGTGCTATTAATTGAACCCTTGCTAAAGTTTTCTTTATTAAGCTCATTTTACGCTCCTCCAAATTTGTGTTATAAATTTTCTTTCTACGCATTTTACCCCCCTCTTAAAATGGAAAGCCAAAATCGGTAGATTAAAAACTTTACTCCATCTATACTCACCTCCTTACAACCACTTTTCTGAAGCTAATTTTTACCTTTTTAGTGGTAAATTTCTTATCAGCGGTGCATCTGTTTCAATCGACCTTCTAAGTGAAACACTTTGAACATTAACTGAACTGGACTCATAAGACATTGTGTTGATTGGGGTAATTGTGTCTCCACTTATCTCAAACACTGTCCAGAGAGTTCCTTCTTGATTAGCAGGCACATTAAATGTCGCTACAAGATTACTGCCACGATATACCCTCACCTGAGCACCAGAATTTGAGAGAGCAGTACTACTTGAACTGTCCCTATTTGTAAAGTCATGAACAGAAAACCTATATACTCCATTAATTTGTTGATAAATAGTTGTAGTTTCTGGGCCGTAACTGCACATATCGTCAAGGTCTAATTTCACATACTCAGGCCAAGGACTTTCAGCTCGAGGGTTGTATCCATAATAACAAGACTCGGAATATTCACTATATTTCCAATACATATGAAACCTTGTTCCATCAGGAAGTGGTCCTGTCAAATGAGAATCTAAGTCACTCGGTGTTTCACCCCAAGTAAGGATAATCCGTGTTTCGCCAGAGGCAAGAATAGGCGTTATAGTTGCATCTTGGTTAGCAGTTGTAGTTCCACCAATGCAGATTACTGTGAAATAGGTTGTGTTATATCCGCTTCCGCTAACTTCTGCTGTGTAATTACCTGCGTTATGGTTTGTAAAACTATAATAGCCGGCACCTCCAGTTGTTGTAGTTGCAACTATTGAACCCGTGGTTACATTTATCCCCTCTCGTAAATTAATCGTCAGCCCACTAACCCCTGTGCCATCCAGTGCATTTACAATTTTGCCACTTACATTACCAGGCCCTGAATATGTAGTAGGTATTTGAAATACTGTTTCAAGATATGTAGTGATGTTGGGTTCAATTATGATTCCAAAGTAATTCGTTAGTATATAATCAAGCACTGAAATTACAACAAGATACCACTTTCCAGCAGGAGGGACTGGGACGGGCATCTCATATAAACCATTCGAGTCGGTTCTACTCTCAGCAACTACTCTTGTGGCAGGATTGGTAATCAGATATTTCATTGGATCGGGTGTTATTATTATATTTTCACTTCTTCTCACACTGCCAAACTTTCCGATGTCTATATTTTGTGTTCTTAACTCAAGATGCAGGTGTGGTGGATCCATGTCATCAGGACACACTTTGCCAATCTGCTCACCTTTTGATACTTTTGTTCTACCTAAACCATCTTTTGCGGTTACATGCCCATATATAGCAAGAAAAGGACCATTTTCTGAAATATGCTGAATAACTATATGCCTATCCATGCACTCATCTGTTCCAGCTATATAGATGACATCACCCTCCTCAATCTCCTCAATAGCAAAAACATCTGTTTGATTAGTGTACGATTGGTTCTCGGTCCCCACTAAATCAACCCCACCATGCTCCCATGTCCAATAATTCTTGTAAATGGGAGACATATAATCGTAATTGGTACTTGTCCAGAGGTAGCCATCAAATGCTGGCACAGGAGTTGCCCACCCGTAATTAGTAAAGCAACGCTCTGGAATATAGTAACGACCGCTTGCAGTACCATCTTTGCCTCTCGTTACACTGCACTCTTCTGGAATTTGTGAACTTCTTATTAAACTCTCAGAACTCTCTGTTAAACTGCTAATCTCTGGAGATGCTATATTTACCTCATATACCCTAACTATAGCATTAGAAA
>JBFMAM010000273.1:0-3042 GCA_040755805.1 Nitrospirota bacterium | reverse complement strand
CTTCATGGATCCGTTTAGTCAGCCAAGACAGAGAACACTCTTTGAGTCTTGCAGGCATGTAGAAAAGAGGCAGTTCCTCACCGAAAGACCTCAGAAAGTTTTTGGGCATAACCTCATAGCTAAACCATAGGCTCTTTACACCCTGGTCATCAAAGTTCTTTGTAAGTGTCTGAGCAAAGAGGGTCTTTCCATTGCCGGTTAGACCTGAAATAATTATTAATTCGCCACCCTCAAAACCCTTTATGTAAAAGTCCAGAGAAGGGATGCCAGACTTTATTGAAACAGGCACATCCTCTTCCCTGAAAGAGACTGCAAGGTCATGAGAAGACATCACTCTATCATCGCCCTCGTACCGGCATAACTTTTTCTCAAGTTCTACGAGTTCTCTTGTATCCATGTCATGCCTCATATTGCCATTTGACCCTTTCCCAGTTTTCCCTGTAAAGGTTGAGAGAGTGTTTTGAGAGTGCTACTGATAGCGTAAGCCCGTGTTCTTTAGCCTTCGCACTACCAATGTAGAATCGGATTGCGTCCTTGACCTCATCCTCAGACATGATCCTCAAGGCTCGTTTGACAGCCTTAGCATCAGCAGAGTCAATAATAGGCTTGAAGTTCCTCTCATTAAGGACAAGGTCATGGTAATAACTAATAATGGACTTTACCCGTGAGTCTGTCTTCTCCTTACTAGGTAGGAGAGATGATTCGTCAGAATCATGTATATTTTCTTTTGATACATATATATTTTGAGTGTTACTTTTTTGTAAACGCAGATTTACTTTTTTGTAAACGCTTATCCTTTTTGATAATGGCTTCCATGTGTCAAAATCCTTGTTAATTCTATACTTTACAACCTTACCTTTTACTTTTTTGTAAATGACATTCATGGATATTAGCTTGTTTATTGCTCTAACGGTTGAACTTTTGCTGAGTCCTGTAGCGAGGCAGAATTGTGATAGCGGTATAATGTCTTCCTTTTTGTGGAAACCATATAATTTGCGTATTATGAAAAGTAATACTTGCATAGCCTCTCCTGGTATTCTGATTCTTCCAAGGGCTTCGAGTAATTCATTTGCGATCTTTGTGTAGCCATCCTCAAGCTGTGGGTTAGCCATTTGGAACTTCCCGACTTGAGTCCCTACCCTTAGAACGTAAGGCAAAAATGATTGATTTAACAGCTTTTATTGCCCCGCTATAGGTAAAGGCACTTACGGTCTCACCTTTGTAGAATCTCTCTACAGCCTCATCTGTGTGTTTATCATCTGGAAATACAAAAGAAACCTTTCCGGAATCGTCTACCACCGGGGAAGGCTTAACCTTGAGTTTCAAAAAAAGGAAGGCTGCCAAATAAGGATCGCTTATTATTCTCGTTTTATTTTTTACCCCCATTTTTATCTCCTTCAGATTTCGATTGATTTAGAATAAAGGAAGGGGGCTGTGGTCATGCAAGCATGAGAAAAAGGTGAGAGCTTGACCACTATACGGTTGGTTGGTTATTTAGAGGGTGACTCTCTTAGTAGGGGCAGCTCGTTGAAATATCTCTCCTTTAAATGTGGCGGGAGAGTAGAAAGGATCTCATTAGTTTGAACCAATTTTAAGCTGACAAGTGCCATCTCAGATATCTGGTCTACATCATCAACCATTCTGTTTAAAAGTTCATGGATATCTCTCAGGAATGTAATCAGTCCTTGAGGATATATACGTTTATAAAAATTACTGTAATCAACGCCTAACCTTTCACGGGGTGTCCCGTTTATGAATTTTATAAAGACTTCCCTGCTTGTTTTGTAATTCGGTTCATTGTGACTTTTCCGCTTATGCCCTTGCAGTTTAAACTTTTCAATGGGGTTGTTATATCTTGTAGCCTTACTAAAAACATCAATAACCCATTTCTTTGTATAGGGCTTCTCTCTAATTAACTTAGAAATGAGTCCAAGAGCCATTCTAAAACATACGATCCATCCTTTCACTATTCTGTTAATTTCAGAGACATCTTCTCTGATTTTAGGATCACTGTTATATTCCTCAAGCGGTATCCCGAATATTTGGCAGATGTATTCATAATCATCTGATTGTTTTTTTCCCTCTAACATGGCTTTTTCAGCAAGATAACTTTTGTATCTTATTAGAGTATGCAGGTTTCTTTTAAAGCTTTTTGAGCTTCTTGAGTAATTCAGGACGTCCCACAATTCCTTCAAAAACTTTCTCTCTTTTGTGTATTTAAAGCCTTCGAAATGCTTAGGTTTTTTAGACTCGGCTTTCAATTCTTGAAGTTCGGCAAGTTCAGGCTCAGAGGGTACATCTAAAAAGGTTAGAAAAGAATCTGAGGCCTCCTCGAAGCTTACGCTTTTTTTTAAATCAGCTTCAAACTTAGAAAGGCGTGAGCTGAAATCAGATTTACTAAGAGTATATGATGACCCACTTAAATAAGGTTGGATGGCCAAATACAATCCATCTTTAGTTTTGGTGGTTTTTTTAGCGAGGTATGAATTTAGCTCTTTTTTTACTAACTCCTTTATCTTTTCCTTTGGTAATTTTATTGCCTTTTCCATCGCCACCTCCACTTTGGCTTTCCACTCTTTAGAGGTCAGGGCCAGGTCCGGCAGTGGAGAACCGAACCCATAAGACAGGTGATATCTAACCTGTCCTTAGGCCCAGAAGATTTTAAACTGTCTTCATCAAACTATGCAACTCGTCTTTTCTTCTTAAACTCTTTCAAATCATCAGCATCAAATACGATATTTCTGCCGATCCTTTTAGCCTTCAAATTGCCGTCAGCTACCCATCTCCTCACTGTTATTTCTGCAACCTCAAGATATTCAGCTGCCTCTCGAATAGTAAACGGTGCCTGCCTTATGTCATCAAATACCTCGTCATGTGTGTAAAAGTCTTTTTCAAACCCCCGCTTTGCTATGACAGTAAATAGCTTTTCCCTCTCTTTTACCGGCATCTCTAATATCTCTTTATAAACCTTCTCTGCGGTTATCATAGTTATTCAACCTCCCTTATATAACGCTTAAGCTTACGATAGAAATTCTCATGGGT
>JBFMAM010000272.1:0-3049 GCA_040755805.1 Nitrospirota bacterium | reverse complement strand
TCGAGAAATATACACCGTGCTTTAGATTAAAAGTATAGGTCAGGCCATCTCTTGATATTGACCAATTTTTAGAAATATCAGGCTGGATGCTCAGGTCATCCCCGAGTCTAACGAGGCCATTAAACAATTTTGCTGATATCGAACCACCTGTGACATCAACTATAAGTGCAGGGTCAAGGGTAGTTGGGTTTGTATTAAGCCTGTAGTAGATATAGCCGTCAAGACGGTTTTTTGATGAACATGATGTAAGAAGAAACAAGAACAATAAGCTGAGAGTATAAATATTTCGTAAAAGTCTCACTTCAGAAGTTACAAAATGAAGCATAACCGATGCACGATACAAGATACATGATACACGATAGACAATATATAATTTTTTTACCTGCATCTTGGATCCTGCATCATGTATCTTGTATCTTGGATTCTCTTGATGCCTCTATAAATGAATTAAACAAATCTATAGAAAGGCTGTCATAAATCAGGCGTTCAGGATGCCACTGCACACCGACAAGAAATGGATAGTCTTCCATATAAAATGCCTCGATCAGATTATCAGTAGAATATGCAAATGCTTTAAGGCCAACACCAAGCTCCTTTACTACCTGATGATGAGTGCTGTTTACTGTAAACTCGCCTTTTTTTAAAAACCTGTTGTCTGCTATCACAATCATATGATAATCCTTCCTGTGATTGATTTCTACCGGCATCTGTGAGTAACCCCCGTTAGAAAGCTTCGGTTGAGTTTTAAACCCCACCCTCAGTATATGTTTTCTACTCTGCCTAAAGGGCGGGGATTTCTTTTTAACGGGGTAAATATCCTGATATAGTGTCCCCCCAAAAGCAACATTTATAAGCTGCATCCCGTAACATATGCCAATAACAGGTTTTTGACGATTTACTACCTCTTTAAGCAAAGAAATCTCAAAGTCGCTTCTCTGTCTTGAGACAGGTTTAACCTGAGGCATCATCGCCTCATTATAATAAAATGGGTCAAGGTCATCTCCTCCTGAGATAAGAAGTCCGCCAATCCTTTCTGCATAGGATACGGGGTTACCTGATGGAGGTATTAATATCGGAACCCCACCTGCCATTATTATTGCATCAGAATAATAGTGTTTGAGCCTCAGATGTTCACCTTCTATATCTGTTGTTATGCCGATTATAGGAGCATTCATAACTAAATTTACCTAAACATTGCAATAATTGTTTTCGAGGCAGATATGCTGAAAAAGGCCTGCCAGCGACACCTTAAAGCCCTTTGATGAGGACAGCCAACCTTCAAATAAAATACAACTGCCTTTAGAATTACAGTCATGTGAATCACAATAAAAATTTGTCGCTTTGCAGGGATTTTTCAGTATATCTGCCTCTTATTTTATACAACTGATGGGTTAATTCACTCGCCATGCCTTAATACTTTCCCTGACCTTTTTCCCGTCAACTCTCCTTCCCACACTACAGGTACTCCATTAACAATAACAAAATAAATTCCTTCTGGTTTCATAAATGGCTCATCAAATGTTGCCCTGTCAACTATCTTATTAGGATTAAAGACAACAATGTCTGCGAATGCACCTTTTTCTATAATCCCCCTTTTATTTATACCAAATGTCTTTGCGGGAAGCATTGTTATTTTATGTATAGCATCGCTCATACTCGTTAACCCTTCATCCCTTACATATCTTCCCAGGAATCTTGGAAAGCTCCCGAATCCCCTCGGATGGGGTTTGCCTTTATGCGTAAGGCCATCTGTAGAGCGTGCAGAACTATCAGTGCCTATCATAACATATGGAAGTGATAGAAACCTCTTGAGATTATCCTCATTCATGGATGAGAATATCGCACTAACCCTGAGTTTTTCTTCGATAAGGATCTTAAGAATCATATCAACAGGTTCAGAGCCTTCATGCCCTGCAATGTAAGCGATGCTTTTGCCTTCCATCCATCTGTTCTTTTCAGAGGAGACTGATGATACCCTGACACTCTCCCAGTATTTTATATCGGGGTGCTCATTTAGTATTTCTTTTTTTATATTCTTCTGCACTTCTGGACTTTGTAACTTCTTTAACTCTTTCTCCGCACCCCCTTCATAAGTCCATGATGGCAGCACTGTATCCAGATCTGTGCTTGAATCAGTATAAGGGTATCTATCGCATGTAACCTTAATTCCTTTCTTCCTGGCATCCTCTATCAATGATATTGCCTCGTCTATCTTTTGCCAGTTCTCTTTACCACTCGTCTTGATATGAGATATATGGACTTTGACATTAGCTTCTTTTCCAATATGTATTACCTCTTTGATTGATTCAATAAGCCCCTTCCCTTCACTCCTCATATGTGATGTATAGATACCAAATCCCCCCATACCTCCTACATTCGGGGCAGAAGACACGAATCTACCCAGAACACGGGTACTAATCCTCCCTTGACCAAATCCCCCCACCCCCCCTTTACTAAAGGGGGGCAAGGGGGGATTATATTCTTGAGATAAAACCTTAGAAAGTTCAATCAGTTCCTCTGTCTCTGAATATACACCAGGCGGGTAGATCAAGCCTGTAGACAACCCGATAGCACCTTCGTGCATAGATTTCCTGAGATGAGCTCGCATCTCCCCCTTGTCTGAGGCTGTTAATTTCCTGTTTTCATATCCTGTTACAGATGCCCTTATATTGCCGTGACCTACGAGTGTAGCAAAGTTGACAGCTATGCGCCGTTTCTCAAGGACTTCGAAGTACTCTTTAAAGGTTGACCAGCGTTCCCTTATGCCAAGCTCCTTGAGGTCTCTTTCCCTCTGCTTTAGTGCTTCGTTATAAAGCGGGGCGGCAGAAAGACCACAGTTTCCATTTATCTCTGTTGTAATGCCTTGAGTTATTTTCCCCTCCGCACGAGGGTCAGCAAGAAGTGTAAATTCGGAATGGGCATGTGTGTCAATAAAGCCAGGAGAGACGGCAAGCCCCTTTGCATCTATAAATCTGTCAAATCCCCCCTTACCCCCCTTTTCTAAAAGGGGGCTGGGGGGATTAAACTTCTGACTTCTGCCCCGTACTGG
>JBFMAM010000271.1:0-3050 GCA_040755805.1 Nitrospirota bacterium | reverse complement strand
AAGAATATAAATTTAAAAACTTTAAAAATTATTTTTATCTTTTCTCTGTGCCCTCTGTGTTCTCTGTGGTTAATTAAGTTTTTGCTCTTATATATAAGAGATGAAATTATTTAAGAAGATTCTAATAGCAAATCGCGGCGAGATTGCTGTGAGGATTATCCGCGCATGTAGAGAGCTTGGAATAAAAACTGTTGCTGTATACTCAGACGTAGAAAGAGATTCTCTTCATACAAGGCTTGCAGACGAATCTGTCTGTATTGGGCCTGCAAATGCAACTCAGAGTTACCTGAATATACCTGCAATATTGAGTGCCGCTGAGATAACAGACTCGGATGCTATACACCCGGGTTACGGGTTTCTATCAGAGAACCATCATTTTGCTGAGGCATGTGTTACATCAGGTATAACTTTCATAGGCCCGTCCCCTGAGAATATAAGGCTTGGTGGTGATAAGGCTAAGGCAAGGCAGATAATGAAAAGGAAGGGGGTGCCTGTTGTTCCTGGAAGTGATGGCCCTGTTACTACAGAGGAGATGGCTATGAAGGCTTCGAAGAAGATAGGGTTTCCGATAGTACTCAAGGCATCTGCTGGTGGAGGGGGCCATGGCATGAGGATTGTTAAAGAAGAAAAAGAACTTGAGCAGGCATTATACATAGCACAAAGGGAGGCACTAACAGCATTCGGTAATAACGAGCTTTATATAGAAAAGTATATACCGGATATGAGGCACATAGAAATACAGATTATGGCAGATAGCAAGGGCAACGTTATCCACCTCGGTGAAAGAGACTGTTCGATACAGAGAAGGCACCAGAAGCTTGTAGAGGAGTCACCATCACCTATCTCGTTAACAGAAAAAAAATTCAGGAAGAGAATCGGAGAGTTAGGGGTAAAGGCTGCACGTGCAATCAGATACAGAAATGTGGGTACAGTGGAGTTTATAGTTGACCCTGAAGCTAATATCTATTTCATGGAGATTAATACCCGTATCCAGGTAGAGCATCCTGTGACAGAGGCAGTTACAGGCCTTGACATAGTAAAAGAACAGATAAAGATTGCAGCAGGATTTCCGTTAGAGTATAAACAGAGCCAGATAAGGCCCTCGGGCCATGCCATAGAATGCAGGATTAACGCAGAGGACCCGGAGAGGTTTATCGCATCTCCAGGAAAGATTACATTTCTGTCTTTTCCAGGAGGTCCAGGTGTAAGGTTAGACACAGCAATATACAGTGGCTATGTTATACCATCACATTATGATTCCCTTATAGCTAAACTGATCGTGCACGGAAAAGACAGAGTAGAGGCTATTGCACGGATGAGGCGCGCACTTGATGAGTTTATAATCGAAGGTATAAAAACGACTATACCATTCCATAAGAAGATCTTTAATAATCCGGATTTTATAAAGGGAGAATTTAACACAAAGTTTGTAGAAAAAATAAACAGCTTAGGCAAGGAGGCTGTTCTTCGTGAGTCGTAAGGGGGGTTTATGTATCACGGTGGTTTATGCTTTATCACCGATCGTAAGTCATGTAAACCCCGCCCCTGTGCACAGGGGCGGGGTAAACTTTCATGTGAGGAGATGGCGCTTAAGGTGCTCAGAACAGGTGTGAGGTGGGTTCAGTACAGGGAGAAGGAGAGATCGAGACGAGAAATTTACGAGGAATCAGTCAGGCTCAGGAGGCTTACTGCAGATTTCAATGCTGTGTTTATAGTGAATGACCACGCCGATATTGCACTTGCTGTAGATGCAGATGGGGTTCATCTCGGACAGGATGACCTGCCCCTCAAAGAGGCCCGAAAGATAATGGGAAGAGACAAGATAATCGGTATCTCGACCCATAGTTTAGAGCAGGCGATAGAGGCAGAAAGAGATGGCGCTGATTATATTGGCTTTGGCCCTGTATTTCATACCACAACAAAGGATGCTGGCATGCCGAAAGGGATTGACATGCTTCAAGATATAAAAAGACAGTTACATATACCGATAGTTGCAATAGGAGGAATAAATCTCGAAAATATCAGGTTGGTTCTTGATACAGGCGTTGATGCTGTTGCAGTTGCATCAGCAATATTAAAGGGGGATATAGTAGAGAATTCAAGACGGTTTATAGATATTATTAGATCACCTATTTTAAACTAATTGTTAAAGCTCTTAGAGAAAATCAGAGCTATATTCAGAAGCTTGTGAATGGGTTGAAGAAGTGATTATGAAGTTACAATGTCACATTTTAAAAATACTTCTGCCAAAAAAGTTTTGAATCTTTCTGTTTTAATATTTTGCTCTTCCCTTTTTTTCTGTTAAAATCATTTATGTTTTTGCAACAATTAATAAATGGTCTTACCCTTGGTAGTGTATATGCACTTATTGCACTTGGTTATACTATGGTTTATGGTATCCTTGAACTCATCAATTTTGCCCATGGTGAGATTTATATGCTCGGAGCATACCTTGGAATTATATTTCTTGGTTTTTTTACAGTTATAGGTTTGACATATTACAGTCTTTCCCTTGCTTTATTACTTACTTTTCTTCTTTCAATAATCTTCTGTTCATCATACGGTTTTACAGTAGAAAAAATAGCCTACAAACCATTGAGAAATGCTCCTCGACTAAGTCCTTTAATCAGCGCAATTGGGGTATCAATATTCCTCCAGAATTATGTGATGCTTACACAAGGAGCTACTGACAAGGTTTTCCCACCTCTTTTCGCAGGCTCAGCTATCGAATTTTTATCTGTGAGGATGACATACCTTCAATTGTTTATTATATTTGCATCAGGAATTTTGATGTTAGGCCTGCGTTTTTTTGTGAGAAAAACAAAGATGGGAAAAGCAATGCAGGCTGTTGCACAAGACAGAATAATGGCTTCTCTTGTGGGTATTAATATAGATACTGTCATCTCATCAACCTTTATTATTGGTTCAGGGCTTGCTGCAGTCGCAGGGGTTATGGTCGCCATGTACTATGGACTTGTCAACTATTCTATTGGATATATTGCAGGGATAAAGGCTTTTACTGCCGCTGTCCTCGGTGGCATAGGGAGTAT
>JBFMAM010000270.1:0-3069 GCA_040755805.1 Nitrospirota bacterium | reverse complement strand
TAAGAAAAGAAAGTCAATAACCCTGCAAGACAACGTCAAAGTTCCCCTTTTCGTCATTCCTGCGGAAGCAGCCCCGAAAGCTTTCGGGACAGAAGAATACTGATTAGACTGGATTCCCACTTTCGGGGGAATGACATAGCGGTAAATCGCATTTTTTAGGATAGTAGTTCATCATACTTGTCCAAAATAGCATGTAAAAACCTTAATTTCTTTGGCTTTCAAAAACGAGATTGCTTCGTCCCGATAAATCGGGACGAAGCAATCTTTTATTCTGGACAACGGTGTGATTTATAAAATCTCAATCGAAGAAAAAAAGAAAGGTATCTCATAGGAAGCAGATTCTTTTGAATCCGAACCGTGGACTATATTATGTTCAATATCTGAAGCAAAATCAGCCCTGATTGTGCCTGGGGCAGCATCCTTTGGGTTCGTTGCCCCCATAATCTCTCTGACCTTTGAGATGGCATTATCGCCTTCCACAACTATGACCACAATCGGTCCTTTTGACATGAAATCAGTAAGGCTATCATAAAAGGGTTTATCTTTATGAACGACATAGAAATTCATAGCCTCTTCCTTCGAAATTTTGAGCATCTTCAGTGCAGCAATCCTCAGTCTATTCTTCTCGAATCTGGCAATAATCTCTCCAATAATATTCTTACTTACACCATCTGGTTTAACTATTGACAATGTCCTCTCCATATTTCCCTCGTTATTCATGATACATGATGTATGATTCATGATTTTTTAATCCCCCATCCCCCCTTTACTAAAGGGGGGCAAGGGGGGATTACGATAATCTTTCTATCAGTTTTCTAACAGACAAACACGACCTCCTGAATTGTGCCCTTTCTTCCTTTGTAAGCCTTACCTCTATAATCTTTTCAACGCCTTCTTTCCCAAGTATAACAGGCACGCCTGCATAAGTATCTTTAATACCATATTCACCATTAAGATATGCAGCACAAGGGAGCACACGTTTTTCATCGAGAAGGATTGATTTTATCATCTGAAATATTGCTGCCGCAGGGGCATAATACGCGCTCCCTGATTTAAGCAGAGAAACTATTTCTGCACCACTCTTTCTCGTTCTCTCTATCAATGAATTGATTGTCTTTTTGGACAGGAGCTCTGTTACCGGTATTCCTTTTATGGCTGTAAACCTTGTAAGTGGGACCATCTCATCACCATGTCCTCCGAGCACAAGTGCTTCTACATCTTCCGGTGAAACATTGAATTCCCATGAAAGAAATGCTGTTAATCTCGCTGCATCAAGTATGCCGCCCATGCCTACAACACGTCTGCAGGAAAACTCCGTAGTCTTCCATGCAAGGTATGTCATAACATCCATGGGATTGGTTACAACAATGACAATAGCATTTAAAGAAGTTTTTGCTATCTCGATGCATGTTTCCCTGACCACGTTGGCATTAGCATGAAGAAGGTCATCTCTTGACATCCCGGGTTTTCTGGGAAACCCTGCTGCGATGACAACAATGTCAGAGTTTACTGTATCAGAATAATTGTTTGTTCCTGTAATTAGGGATGACGAGCCCCAGAGTGGGCATGCCTCTGCAATGTCAAGGGACTTCCCCTGAGGTATTCCTTCTGCTATATCAAACAGCACAACATCAGCAATGCCTGATTGTAAAACAAATTGTGCAGTTGTAGCACCAACATTTCCTGCACCTATTATTGATACCTTTTTCCTCATTTCTTACCTAAAATATACAATTAACCACTTTTATGTTTCTTCCTGCAGCTCCTCCAGTTTTACCTTGGCTATCCTCTGGCCCACCATCTCTAATACCGTTATCCTTTTTCCTCCTATTTCAACAACATCGCCAATCCTGGGAATTCTTTGAAGAGCAGTCAATAGAAAACCACTCAAAGTTTCATATTCTGTAGATTCAGGGATTTCTATTTTGTAATCTTCTTTCAGATCCCTTATACTGATGGGTGCATCTATGCGATATGTTCCATCGCCGAGCTGTATAACAGGGCTTTCGACGTCGTATTCATCCCTTATTTCTCCTACGATCTCCTCTAAGAGATCCTCCAGGGTTACAAGACCGGAGACTCCGCCATATTCGTCTATAACTAAAGCCATATGAATCCTCTTTTTCTGCATTTCCCTCAGGAGATTGCTAATCTTCATTGTCTCAGGGATAAAAAACGCTGGTTTAATAAGCTTTCTTATGTCTACTTGCCCTTTTGCCAGTGAATTCAGGAAATCCTTTGCATATAAAATACCACGAATATCGTTAATGTCTTTTCCCACAACTGGATAACGAGAGAACTGTTCCTCTGCGATTATGGATCTTATATCTTCCACTGACATATTCAGGTTTAAAGTTACCATCTGAGTGGATGGTACCATGACCTCCTTAGCTGACATATCCGTGAATTCAAAAACGCTATGTATAAGCTCCTGCTCTGTAGGTTCGAATACGCCCTGTTCACCACCTTCCATGATCAGCATCCTCACCTCTTCTTCTGTCACATAGGCCCTTTCTGTGAATGTTTTCCTTCCAAATGGCTTAAGTATCAGGTTCGTACTGAATGTCAGTAGCTTCACAAAGACAGATGCTATCTTTGAAAAGCCCTCAACAGGTTTTGCTATTCTGAGGCCAACTCCCTCAGGATGTGTAAGGGCTATCGATTTCGGGATGAGCTCACCGAAAACGAGGGAAAAGTATGTTATCACAATTGCCACTATGCCTATAGCAATGGCCTCACTGGATGCAGATATTGGTTTAAAGGGGATCTCTCTAATGACGGGTTTTATAATTTCTATTGCTGCTGCACCACCAATGGCTGCTGCAAGAACACCAACAAGTGTAACGGCGATCTGGATCGTGGCAAGAAACCTGTCAGGTTTCTCCTTGAATTTATACAGTATTGTAGCAGCCTCGTTTCCTTCTTCTATGAGCTGCTTTATTCGGCTCTTCCTTGACACAACTACAGCTATCTCAGCCGCTGCAAAAAGGCCATTTAAGAAAATAAAAATAATAATAAGAAGGATATCAAGCCACATATATATTTAGAAATGAAAAATTTAAAATGAAA
>JBFMAM010000269.1:0-3071 GCA_040755805.1 Nitrospirota bacterium | reverse complement strand
TTGATTCAGGTTGGCCCTGGCACTCAAGTGCCGGGTACATTCTCCTTTGATTCCGGGGACACAGTTATAATATTCAAGCCCTCTTCATATCTTCTTCCTGATACCCAGTATGTCTGGTCGTTAACACAAGACATTGAGAGTATTGATAACGTTCCACTGGATAAACCAATGAGCGGTTCTTTTATCACAGCCAGCACTGTGGATACTGTATCACCTAAGGTTTATGTTTCTCCGGCTGACGGGGCGGCAGATGTCCCAACCAATACTACAATTATGCTTACGTTCTCTGAACCGATTAATCCAATATTGGTCAATTCCAGTACATTAATTATCTCTAATCAAGGTAGCCGGAAAGAAGGCATTATCAGTGTCGGAGCTGGAAACAGGGTAGTTACATTCATCCCTATATCAAACTTCAGTCCCAACTCCCAGGTTAATATAACTCTCTCCGGTAAGGTAACAGACATGGCTGGAAACCCCATCGCGGGAAGTAGTGGTATAGGCACTGATTTTGTAAGTAGTTTCGCTACTGCCACCACAACCGATATAGTGCCACCTCGTGTCTTAAACATCAACCCACCTGATAAAGCTGCAGGAGTAAATACTAATACAACTATTTCAGTAACCTTTAATGAACCCATCAATCCCTTAACAGTAAATGATAAAACTTTTTCCCTCTCTATTGATGAGACTCCATATCCAGGTCAAATATCCTTCTCTAATCAAAACAATACAGCCACTTTAACGCCTGATCAGCCATTACCTAATATGTCTATGATTAATATCACATTAGCGGCCGGAATCAGTGATACTGCTGGAAATGCTATGCCTCTTCCCTTCACGAGCACCTTTACTACCCAGGCAGGGATAGATAACTTCCAACCAAGCGTGATAAAGACAGATCCCTACAATGGGCAGACGAATGTACCATTGAATACCTCAGTGCGGATAGAGTTTGATGAGAGGATAAATCCTCTAACAGTCAACAGCAGTACATTCTATTTACGCTGTTATGATTGCAGTATCAATACATCAGGCAGTATATCAGTAGCTTCAGATGGGCTGTCAGCAACTTTTACCCCTGATGAGATGTTGTTAGCTGATACAAGGTACTACATTATATATACCTCAGGCATAGAAGATATAGCAGGCAATCCATTATTAAATCCATCATCTTTGGGGAATACAACCTTTACAACCGGCAGTGAGCTTAAAGATACCACTCCGCCTCAGGTAGTAAAGATAAGCCCTGCTATGGGAGCCACAGGTGTACCTGTAAACGTGGTAGTAACCATTCAGTTCTCAGAGGCACTGGATGCTACTACGGTAGACGGGCAGAGCATAGTGGTTACAGCAGGTGGCATACCAGTAGAGGGCAAGATTACCCTTGAACAGGGCAATACCGTAGTTCGGTTTATACCTGCTAATCTTTACTACTTTAACCCCAATACATTCTATGAGGTAACAGTGACGACAGCAGTAAGGGACACCGCGGGGAATAACATGGCATTGCCGTATAACAGCAGCTTCACAACAGGAAGCGATACGGATACAGCTATTCCGACTGTAGTTTCTGTAAACCCAGCTAATTGGAGCAGCAACGTACCTGTGGATACTAATATTTCAGTAACCTTTAGCGAGCCCATCAATCCTGTTACCATCAATAGGGCCAACTTCAGAGTAAGTAACTATATTGATTTAACTGGCAGTTTCAGCATCTCAGCAGATGGTAGGACAGTGACCTTTGATCCTGTTTATCCGCTTATCGCTGGAGGGACTAATACCTACAACTCTCATTATATTTCCTTATCCAACATAGAGGATTTAAGCGGCAATAGGATAGCTGGTAAATCTTATTCATTCAGGACAGCATTGGCAGCAGGAACAGATTACAGCAGTCTGCCTACGCAGGCAACTGTAGTGGCTAATCCTGAGCAATTATTTGCTGATGGGCAGAGCATAGCGACAGTGACAATAAGCAACATCAATGTTAATGGGACACTGGTACCTAATGGCACGAAGATAGCAGTAACAGCAGAGCCTGTATTTAACTCTAATTCAAGTGGTGGAGAGATATTAGGTGGAACGCCATCTACTGCTGACCCAAGGTTTAAGATATTCACTACCCTGGGCGGAAGTGTAACGATTACCTACAGGGCACCGGACCTGCCAAATATACCAGTAGGGAGCTACAAATATGCCTATATTCAGGTTGCATCAATAGACACAGCCGAATCACCTGTAAGGCAGATAGGCAGTGATTCGATACTGCTTTATCGTGGCTACAGCACAAGCATATATAGGAATCCGACTTCAATGTTGGCCAATGGGACAAGCTGGGCTCAGGTTAAGGCTACCATATATGGAAGAGACAACGTTCCTGTACCGGCAGGGATGAAGATAGGAGTTACTGCTGATTCGGTATTTACCAATTCTTCGGGAGGAGTGATTAATGGCAGTGATACAGCATCTGATACAAGATTCAAGATATTTACAACAATTGCAGGCGGGATAATAGAATTCACCTATACAGCTCCATTTATGCAGAGTAACCAGAGTGGCACAGCTTACATCCAGCTTGCACAGGCAGGCGATGATGGGCAGATAGGGGATTTTATAGGTTCTAAATATATCAACTTAAATGGTTCTTCTGGTTATACAGCTCCTCAGCCAGAGGTAGTTTATTATAGTCCTGCTAATGGACAGAGCAATGTAGGGCTTAACGCTCCGATAGTAGTAAGCTTTAGCCAGCCTCTGGATCCATCTACAGTTAATAGTTCTAATTTCAGCATCAGTGGTCCTTCAGGGTCTGTATCCGGCACCAGAACATTAGCAGAAAGTATTTATGGCACTGACAGGGTAGTCATTTTTGTCCCTGATGTTCCGTGGGTGCCAAACAGCACTTACTATCTCTCTATATATACAGGGATAAAGAGTGCTAGCGGTAATCCCTTATTGAGCTCTCTATATACTTCGTTCTCTACAGCCGCTGCCTCGGATACTGAGGCTCCCTATGTAGTAGGTATAAATCCTCCTGATGGGGCAGGCAATGTGGCTACAAACAGCAGTAT
>JBFMAM010000268.1:0-3102 GCA_040755805.1 Nitrospirota bacterium | reverse complement strand
ATATGCTTTTGCAAAATTTATTGCACTATTGGCTGCAGCCACACTGTATATTGAGCCATCAACGGGGAGAAAAATCCTTTTCCACCCAACAGTTGCATTTAAGGGCACAACGAGGACGTCTCTATGGCTGTGGCCTATAACCCTTGCTGTAACGCTACCAATAAAGGCCCTTTCAAGGTAGTGCATTCCCCTTCTTCCCATCACTATCAGGTCACAGTTTTCTGCATCTGCAAGGTCAACAATCCTCTCATATGGCTCACCTTCTTCACAGACTGTCTTAATCAATACCCGCTCTGCCTTTGCCATCCCTTCAGCCTCAGAGAGTGCTTTTTCATGTGGCTCTTTCATAGCCTTTCTTATATTCCCGACCGTGGTAAGTCCCAGATCTCCCTTATATGGTGGAATCACCGAGACAACCGTAACCCAGCAACCTTCAGTGCATGCCAGCTTGATAGCCTGCCTGAGGGCATTCTTAGCCGATTCAGAACCGTCAATAGCTACCAGTATCTTTCTATACCTTCCCATACCTTATTGCGCCCTATAACTTCACCACCAGCACCGCACAATTTGCGTGTCCTATTACCCTCTCTGTCACACTTCCCATTAGGAGCCTCTCAAGCCCTGTCCTGCCATGACTTCCGACGACTATCATATCTGCATTCTTTCGCTCTGAAGTCCCTACTATGACCTCATAAGGTTCGCCTTTCAGCACCAGACTTTCCACTTTCACACCTTCCCTTTCCGCAACCTGTTTTACCATATCAACACTTTCCTTTGCTGCCGGGACATTTACATCCCTTTTGGCAACAGAAAGGGCTATCAGGTCACTTCCACAGCGCTTTGCCAAACTGATAGCCTCACGCGTCGCAGCCTCACTGTATTTCGAACCATCGGTAGCTATCAGGATGTTTTCGCAGGGACATCTAAGCTCGGCAGCCTTAGGGACGACCATGACCTTGCAAGGGGCATATCCTACAACCTTTGCGGTCACACTTCCCATCATAAGTCTCTTTAGTCCAGTCCTCCCTCGCCTTCCCATGAAAATCATCTCTACATGGTTTTTTGATGCTTCATCAACAATATACTGGTATGTTTCCTCACCCTCATGCACAATAATCTCACAGCCAACCCCTTCTTTGGACGCCCTTTCTTTAATTGTCTCGACATGTTTCCTCGTCTCTCTTTCCATCTTTTCGACAAGTTCTGGTGCAAGGGCCTCTAACTCGGGATTGAACTCTACGACAGAAATTATATAAAGCTTACTGCCACAGGCCTTTGCTAATTTAATAGACTCTCTTACTGCACCCTCACTGAATTCAGAACCATCTGTGGATAAAAGTAGCTTTTCCAGCCTTGCTACTGGACATATTTGATATGCACTCATATTAGTGACCTCCTGCTGTTAAGATACCTGATGCTGCAAGCAAAAGTATGGCAATCTCTATTATTGATATTGCAAGATATGTGGTATCTTTTTTACGTATGAATATTGGGATTATCCTCAAGTAGCATAAAATCGTTATTCCTGCAAGCATGGCTACTCCAATATAGTTAAGTATATCCCCCCTGTTAAGCATACCTACCCATTGCCAGCCAGTTGGAGAATTAGCCTGATGGATATAATCAGCAACCCTTAATTTCCAAAGATCCTGAAGTTTATTAATGTCTACGACATTCGGTAATACACCACTAATATAAATAACAAATGTAATTACAAGCAGGCCAAGCCCTGTCAATGCACTTTTGCCAAGAAAATTGGCATATGCTAACTGCTCCCCCGATGCCTTTGTTTTATCATTACTCATGTTATTTAACCTCCTATGTCCAGATTCCGAACCCCTTTAATAAGGCCCTTATGCCTGATAAAAATAAAAGTCCTATAACCATCCACTTGACAGCTTTAGGCTTTGCCCTCGCAAGTATTCTTACACCTATCTGTGAGCCAAGCATGACACCAATAACGGATGGCACGATCATCATAGGCAAAACAGCACCTTTGTTTAAATAGACCCATGCCGCTGCTGTATCTGTTATCGAGAGTAAAAAAACGCTTGATGCAACAGATACCTTTAATGGAGCCCCCATTAGAAGATTCAATACAGGCACATTTGCCCATCCAGCACCGAGACCAAACATGCCCGCCATAACACCGATTATGACAAACAGTAACAATGCCGGCGGTGTTCTGTGGACATGCCACTCCACGTCCTTGCCGAGAGACTGTTCGTGATATATACCCATTATTCCCAATGCAGTTGAAAGTTTATCCGGTTTTGGCACAGATGGGAAGTCTGATTTTCTGGCCGAAAGCATTATAAAGACTATCATTATTATAGTTGCGCCAAGAAGTGTCTGAACAATATTTGTCGGGAGTGCAAGACCTATCATGGCACCTACTATTGCTGAGGCTGATGCTACGAGTGCCATCGGCATTGCGAGCCTGAGACTTGCAAGGTTTCTTTTCAGAAGACCCGGTCCTGCAGCCAGTGCTGTAGACAATGCAACAAGCAGACCTGTTGCCCTAACAAAATCAAGATGAAACGGGAAAAATCCACTCACAATTGGCACATAAAGAACACCGCCACCAACACCCCCAAGAACTGCTACAATGCCAAGCACAAATGTAAATATAAAAAGTCCCAATGGCCATACCCACCATGGAGTGCTTGAGCCTGAGGTTGGTACCTGTGGCATTGTTGATGGTTCAGTAGATGCAAGCACAGTACCAGCTACTAAGACTAAAGTCAGAAAAACTGACGCAACGAAAAAAAATATCAGTAGTCGCTTTCCCATATTTAACTTTCTCCCTCCTTATTATAAATTTTCCCCTGATTTCTTACTTTTCAATCCTGTGAACTTGTTATTTAATCCTCTAAAAACATGTTTTGATTTGCAACATATCAGATGTATTTCGCAACATCAATCAGGGGTGTATAATAAATTTAAAATCTGGTAAAGTCAATAATAATTTACTTAAAAAGGTAATCCCTCAGTTATAGGATAAAAAAAACCTCTTGCGTTCCGCCCCTCACCTGTGATATAAACAATGCATGTACAAACCCATCAAATATCGAGGTAGGACATTCACTGCAAAAGAAATTG
>JBFMAM010000267.1:0-3112 GCA_040755805.1 Nitrospirota bacterium | reverse complement strand
ATCTCGAGTGGTAATGCTACCATCTGTCTCACGGTAGCACACAGAAGGAGTAATATCCTGCCGAGCTCCTCAGCAAAGGCCGTGATATAATGACCTATAATTTCAATCAGTCTCAACATCTATATATTCCTTCCTTGAGTGGCTGCCGAGGGATGTGAGTATCTCATACGGTATTGTCTTTGCTTTATAAGCAAGTTCGTGGGCAGTTATTGACTCATCTCCTTGTTTTCCCAGGATGACTACCTCATCACCTTCCCTAACATCCTCGACGCCAGTAAGGTCAACCATTGTTAGATCCATACATATTCTTCCTACAACAGGTACACGCCTTCCTTTTACAAGCACCTCTGCATTATTGGAAAAAAGTCTGTTATAGCCGTCTGCATACCCTACAGGTAGCACGCCTATTCTGCTCTGCCTCCTTGTTATGAATGTCCTTCCATAGCTTACTGGAGAACCAGGCGGCAGGTTTCTTACACGGAGGATTCTGGTCTTGACCTTCATCGTTGGCACCAGGTTTATAGGTTCAAATCCCCCCTTACCCCCCTTTTCTAAAGGGGGGGTGGAGGGATTAGGATACTGAATAAGGGGAGAATACCCATAAAGCATGAGCCCGGGTCTTACTGCATCAAGGTGGGCATCTTCAAATGTGAGGACTGCAGCACTGTTTGCAATATGCGAGAAAATCTTTCTATTTAGTCTCTCGGAGGTTGCCTCTCTTATCTCATTAAATCTCTCAAGCTGTAGAATTGCGTATGACTTGTCTGAAAGGTCTGCATCTGAAAAGTGGCTCATAAGTCCAGCGAGTTCTATACCTTCGATCTCTGAAATCTTAACCAGATCGTTAATAATACGGTCACCACTCAATCCAAGTCTCCCCATCCCAGTGTCCACCTTTACGTGAACCTGTATTGTAGTCCCCCTTTTTCTCGCTGCAATTGATAGGACTGACGCAGTTTTTATGTCATGTACGACTGGTATGAGATTGAAATTGAAAAAATCTTCAATATCTTCACTGTCAAAGAGCACAATTATTGGTGCACTAATACCTGCATCCCGGAGCTGTATAGCCTCACCTGTGTATGCAACTGCAAGGTAAGAGGCCCCCTCTTTAATCAACCTTTTTGAGACCTCTATACAGCCATGACCGTAGGCATCTGCCTTGACAACTGCTATTACTGTTCGATTTTTGACAATCTTTTTGACGGTTTCAAGATTGTGTGCTATTGCAGAAAGATTAATCTCTGCAACGGCTCCTCTATTCACCTTCTTTTTTCTCTGCCTCTTCTTTTTTCTCTACCTCTTCTTTTCTCTCTATCTCTTCCTTTTTAGATCTGTCCTTCTTTGGTGTTACATCTATTTCGTCAGGCTCGGACACACCCTTTTTAAAATTTCTTATTGCTTCTCCAATACCTCTTCCTATCTGTGGCAACCTCGTGGCCCCAAATAGGATAACAACAATCACCAGGATGATGATTAATTCCTGCATCCCTAAACCAAACATACATTCCCTCCTCTCTTTAATAGCAGTTAGTAGTTAGTAGAAAAACTAACCGCTAATTGCTAATCGCTCTCTTTTATAATCTTCTATCGTATTTATATTCACAAAGGACCTTCCCTCCGGGTCTATGGCCCTTACCTCTTCCTCTCCTATATAAAGGACATCTATCTTCTTCAAAAATCCTCTTAAACTCCTTTCCCCATGTTTTATACTCTCCTCCATGATTCCGGCAATCCTTTTTGAATAAATGCCCAAAAGGGGTTGGGGTTTTTTATCAAAGATGGGTATTACGGCATCCCACCTCTCTGCCCACTTATCAACAATATATCTTATAAGTTCCGGTTCAATAAAGGGCATATCACATGCTATCACGAAGAGCTCAGAGGCCTCTGTAGCGATTAAGACCGAGAGTATCCCTGTCATAGGCCCTCTGTATTTCATTATGTCTCCGACCATCGGGACGCCGAGGTAGAAGCAGATTTCTGGATTATTGGTGCTTATAATAACCCTGTCAAAGATTCCTTTGAGGAGTTCAATATTAAACTCAATAATCCTCCTTCTATTTATCCTAAGAAATCCTTTCATCACCGGCAGCCTTTTGTTTTCTCCACCGGCTAAAATTAAAGCATCCATAACATATACCTCACAGCCTTTCTTGTCTCTATTTTTCTGGGTTCTACATAACTTTTACTAATTTAACTTGGTAATTCTCTATGGTCTTGCCATAGGGTATTGTTATGAACAATATTTCAATACCCTGCGGTCTCTGCCGCAGGGTAGTTCTTATTAAGTTTAGCATACTTTTAGTTTATTAAAAAATTGCTTTCAATACAAGACAAAAACTTCTTATACCCAAAGAATTTTTTTCTTGCCCTAATATGCTATTTATGATATATTATTTATAAAATTAATACACTATACGGGTGCTGTAGACCCAGGGCAATTGCCTGCCCTGTTTGTGATAAGTGAAAAAAGTTGATCCGGCAAATTGGATCTTTGGGGAGCCTGCGTATGGAGTTAGTGTGCATGCCCCGCACTTTTTAAGAAAGTGCAGGGAAGCCTAAAGCCTCCTTCAGGGCACCCACCTATTTTATAGGGATCTAACTCTTTCCTTACACGGCAGGGCGGGTTTAATAGGCTGGTATTTATGATGTTTATGCTTTTGGGGAGAGTTATAAATTATAGAGGAAAAGTAGAGAGAACTCCAAAAAGTCTTCGACTTTTTCGGGATTCATTAGATGGAATTCTCGTAAGGTGGACAAAGTTCCCTGCGATCAGGTATATAATAGATAGCTTCGGGGAAATTATTTTCAGGTTAAAAGTATCATCGCCTCCAAAAGCCTTATTTACCCTGTTAGAATAACGTGGTGTAAACCCATCCGTGCTTTCTAACAAGGTCTAACATCATAGTCCAGCCGTAAAAATTCAACTGATAGGAGAGATAATGAAAATCGGGTCAGTCCGCCCGCCTGAGGCGGGGCGGACGATAATACCCCAATGGGTAGCGGCATCCCGAAAGCTTTCGGACTGACCTGTCGGAAAATGGATTTTCGGGACAAAGGAGGATAAATATAAATGATTAATACAGCCTATCTATTAATAGCCTTCTTT
>JBFMAM010000266.1:0-3138 GCA_040755805.1 Nitrospirota bacterium | reverse complement strand
TTCTATAAGGCAGAACTCTTCAGGAAGACCGATGGAGACTGGGAAAAGATAAAAGATATCACAAATGTTGCGATTCAGGATATCTTTGAGATAGGGATCCCATTCAATGATTTAAATGCCAGAGAAAAAGATGAGATGGACCTATTCATTTCTATCATAAAGAATAGTGAAGAGGTAGAACGATGTCCGTGGAGGGGCTACATCACAATTACTGTTCCGATGCCTGACTTTGAGAAATTGATGTGGTACTAAATAAGCTACAAGACGAAAATCGGGTCAGGAGACCCGATTCTACCCCCCTATACGGGTAGCGACAGGTCTCCTGACCTGTCGGAAAAGGTATTTTTGGGACAAATTAATGATAAAGAGCTAAAGTCTAAAAGCAATGAGGGCTTTAATACAGCGTGTTTTAGAGGCAAAGGTTGATATAGAGGGGGATACTGTTGCCAAAATTGGAAATGGTACGCTTTTATTCCTTGGTGTTGAAAAAGGCGATACAGAGAGAGATCTCGAATACCTTGTTAGAAAAGTCTCTCACCTGAGAATATTCGAAGATGCTCAGGGGAAAATGAATCTTTCTATTCTCGACATCAAAGGTGAGATTCTTGTTGTGTCTCAGTTTACCTTATCTGCTGATTGCAAAAAAGGCAACCGCCCTTCTTTTGACAACGCTGAGGAACCAGCAAAGGCAAAAGAGATGTATATGGAATTTACAGACAAACTTAGAGAATGTAGTCTTAAGGTAGTCACAGGAAATTTTGGTGCCTATATGCAGGTATATCTCATTAACGATGGGCCAGTGACGATAATGCTGGACTCTAAGAGTAGGGTTTGACGAACACAAGTTTTGCGATAATTATGAAGGTTACAACTTATAATCTTTTGCATATATCGTCAGACTCGGAATATTTTACAAATGCGATAAACAACATCAGTCACCGTTAGAGGCAGCGATTCCGCAACTTAAATTTTAACCTGCTATATCTTGCCTACAGACACATCTATTTTTATGTTACTGCATTGTTATTGCGAGCGACCATGCGTTCGTATTAGTAATTGTGTTTCTTGAGTTTATTCAGTTTCTTGGGTTATAAAACTCAGCAAACTCAATAAACTTTAAAGACTATTATAATAGCACAAGGTTATCCCTGTGTATCACTTCGTCAGAATATTTGTAGCCGAGTATTTTTTCAATCTCGGATGTCTTTTTACCTCTGATTCTTTCTACTTCTGAAAAAGAATAGTTGGTCAAACCTTTGGCAATACGGTTTCCTTTTGAATCGAGGCAGTAGACTGCATCACCTGTCTCAAAATTACCTTCAACAGAGATAATGCCTGAAGGAAGGAGGCTTTTACCCTCCTGGATGATAGCTTTTGTAGCGCCATCATCAATGGTAACACTTCCTTTTGCACGGCTACTGTAGGCGATCCATCCCTTTCTTAAAGATAGTCTTTCGCCTTTTGGCTTAAACATAGTACCACAGTATTTACCTCTCATAAGGGAACATAGGAGTCCGTCCTTTCTACCATTGATTATATGGACAGTAATTCCTTGATTCATTGCCCTTTTTGCAGCAAGTAGTTTTGAATACATCCCGCCTGTACCTACAATACTCCCTGCACCCTTAGCTTTTGCCTCAAGCTCAGGCGTTATCTCCTCGACATATTCAATAATCATTGCATCTGGATAATGTTTTGGGTCTTCTGTATAAAGCCCGTCAACATCCGAAAGTATTATGAGCTTTTCTGCCTCAATGAGACTTGCCACAAGGGAGGCGAGGTGGTCATTATCACCAAACTTTATCTCGTCAGTGGCAACTGTATCATTTTCATTGATAATAGGAATAACACCATATGAAAGAAGTGTGGTCAGGGTATTTTTTGAGTTTATGTATCTCCTTCTGCCAGAGAAATCGTCTCTCGTAAGGAGTACCTGCGCAACCTTTTTCCCCTGCTCCCCAAAACTTCTCTCATATGCCCACATCAAGCTGCTTTGACCCACTGCAGCAGTAGCCTGCTTGAGTTTTATATCTCTGGGTTTTTCCTTTAATCCGAGTTTTCTCATACCAGCAGCAATAGCACCTGATGACACAAGTACAACATCATATCCTGTATTGTGCAGTTCAGCTATATCACATGCTATGGAGGAGATGCGTTTTGTATCAAGCCCTTCTTTTTTGTCAGCGAGTATATTGCTGCCTATCTTTACTACAAGTCTTTTCAGACGCTTGATTTCTGCCTTCTTTTTCATCTTTTAATCTCCTGAATTTCTTTAACTCTCCAGCATAAGTCTTTTTTTCACCGATAAAATTGTATCAAATATCAAACCAAATTTTCCTTACGTTTCTTCTTCTCTACTACTTTGATAGCAAGATACGACAGGAGTCTTTTAATCCCTTCTCCTGTAAGTGCTGATATGGCAAAGAAATCAATATTATTAGTTTTGCAATATTGTTTAATCCTCTCAAGCCTCTTTTTGTCAGCTATATCTATCTTTGTACCAGCAACAGCCTGGTGTTTGTCCATGAGTGCAGGGCTATATAATTCAAGTTCTCTATTTATCTTCTCGAAATTCTCCACAGGGTCTCCCTCGGCCATATGCGATATGTCAATTAAATGCAGGAGTATTGATGTCCGCTCAACATGTCTTAGAAATTGGAAGCCGAGCCCTGCCCCTTTATGGGCACCCTCTATTAAACCCGGAATATCCGCAACAACAAAGCTTTTAAAATTGCTCAGCTTTACTACTCCCAAGCTGGGTACGAGTGTAGTAAAAGGATAGTCAGCTATTTTGGGCTTAGCAGAAGAGATAACCGATATAAGCGTTGATTTTCCCGCATTTGGTAGCCCGATTAAGCCGGCATCTGCGAGGAGTTTTAACTCGATTAGTAACCACAGCTCATCACCTTCTTCACCTGGCTGTGCAAACCTTGGAACCCGCCTGACAGGGGTAGCAAAATGTGCATTGCCAAACCCTCCTCTTCCACCTCTTGCCACAATATGGTAACTACCATCGGAATTTAGGTCTGCGATTATTTCTCCAGTATCTGCATTTTTAATAACAGTACCAACAGGGACAGGTATTATCAGGTCCTCGCCGTTTTTACCATGCATATTTTTCCCCATACCGTGCCCTCC
>JBFMAM010000265.1:0-3153 GCA_040755805.1 Nitrospirota bacterium | reverse complement strand
TGAAAAAATCGATCCTCCTTTAAAATTAGCCTGGAAATATAGGGCAGGAAAGGATCCGCTGATGGCTCCTGTAGTAAAAAACGGTATCGTTTATGTTGGCTCTGCGGATGGATGTATGTATGCTTTAGATTTGTGGAAAGGGGAATTAATCTGGAAATTTCAGGTTGATAGGGTTAGAGAAGACAGTATATTCTGGGAAGATCTTGATTTTTTGCCTGAAAATAAAATTATAAATCATATTGTTACTACAGCCTGCATTTCAAAGGATAAGATATTTTTTGGGACAATAGATGGGAGTGTTTATGCTTTGGATATAGCTCAACAAGGAAAACCAGTATGGAAGATAAATATTGGAGTAGATCGTCTATATTCATCTCCTTTATATTTGGATGGGAAAGTTTTGTTTGGAAGTTATGCTAAAAAAGTCCATTGCCTTAATAGTGAGACAGGAGATATCCTTTGGGAAGTTAATTTAGATAATAAAATATATAACGCGGTTACTATTAAGGACAGGAATCTTTTCGTTACAACTATAGATGAGAAACTTTACGCTATAGATATTGATTCACAACAGATAAAGTGGAAAAATGAGTTGAAAGCCGAATCATGGCATACTTGTTGTACAGATGATGAAAATTTGTATGTTGCTGGTGTAAGAGAGGCTGTTTATGCCTTTGATATCCATACTGGTAAGCTAAATTGGAGATTTGAAGAGCAACCTTTTAGTTCTCCGTCTGTAGCTGATGGTGTAGTTTACTTTGCAGGGACTGATAATGTATTTGCCATTAATGCCAGAGATGGAAGTCTTATCTGGAGGAGTGATAAAGAAAGGGCATTTGATATGTCCCCTCCTATTATCACAAAGAGTCTCTTGCAAGGTTTGTAACACTTTGTAAATAAGCTACTTGTAAAACATTATTTCTTTCAAATCCTCCCTGCCTGTATATTGGTATACCAAGCAGACTAAATTAGCTCTAATTCCTGAGCCCCTCAGGAACAGGTTTAACCCTCCTCTAAAATTTCTAACCCCCTAATTTTTAACAGGTTGTCTAATTATTTTTCTTGACTTCTTCACTATCTTTTGCTATAATATAACTTGTTAAAGATAGAAAACTTATCAAAAAAACAGGAGGTAAGATATGCTATTTGTCCCTAATCCTAAACAACCTATCTATAATTCTCTAAAAAATCTTAAGGATGATAAATCTATCAATGCATGGTTCAACCTTGCTATATATGATGAATCCACCCTCTCTCAATTAGCTCAAGAGATTGAATCCATGCTCAATAAAATCCCTGATTCCTATTTCACTTCACCACCCTTTGATTTCAACCACTTCCAATCTCCTTATCAACAGCTATCATTTAGTGATCTAGATGATATTGAGTGGTTTAGAAGCTTCTTTGCCTCCAAGAAAAAACTAAAAAAACACTTCCCTCTGGCTATACTCGCCTTCTTTGATTTCTCTTTCCTTAAATATATCCTTGATGAAAATCCAAATCTTTCTACATCTCGCACTATATTTAAGAAGTCTTCTGATTCAAAACCTTCTTCTTATTATCCCGTTGTCTCAAAGGTTAAAATGCTTCTCCTGAGACATCTTAAAAATCTCCCTACCGATGCCGAAATCATCAAACTTCTTGAGGAGAATACTAAATATGCTGCAGCCTGTGGACTTTCCTCTTTAGTTATCCCTGATGAATCTCAAATCAACCGCTTTAAAAACTGGGGAATTACTCCTGTTCAATTGCTGGCTATCTTCTACTTTATAGTTACTATCGCTATTACTCATGGAATCATTGATTCCTATATCTCTGCCACTGATTCCTCTATCCTGGATAGTCAGGCTAATCCCTCTAAAAGACATCTTATAGGTCAGTGTGCAAAATGCCCCTATTCTTCCACCTGCCCTCATCCAGAGTGGGTATCTGCCGATGTCAATGCTTCTTATACAGTAAAAAACAATGAAGTGTATTATGGACATAAGGTTCATTCAATGGTTGATTCTATCTCTACCATTGTTATGGGTCTCTTTGTTTCCACAGCCAGCCTGCACGATAATCCTCTCTTTATCCCTCTCCTTAAAATAGTTGATAAAATCACCAGTTTCCGCTTCAAAAAATATACTGCCGATAAGGGTTATGATGACAAAGATAATCATCACTTTGTCGTTGATGAACTTGAGGCTGACCCAATTATCCCTCATCGAGAAAAAACCAAGCCTTCTCCCTCGGACAACCTCTTTGTTCTCAAAGACCAGCTATGGCACTGCACTAAGGCAAATCTTCCCTTAAGACCAAATGGCTCTGATAAACAACAAAATGCCTCTATGTTTAGATGCCCCCATGGCTACAATAACTTCTCCTGCCCTTATGCCTCAGAGTGTCTTAACCCAAAACAGAAATACAAAACCTTCAAGCTTCAGATTAAAGATGACCTGCGTATAAAAGGAACCCTATCTACTCCTAAAGGCTCTCTGCAATGGAAAGAGGATTTTAAATATAGAACCTCGGTTGAACGACTATTCTCTGATAATATTCGGGTTCGGCAACTTGAGTCCTTCTCTAATACAAACCTTACCGCCATTTTTACCCATATTGGATTTACTTTCATTGCTCATAATATTATTGTTCTCTTTAATCACTTCAGGGATACTTTGTTATGAATACTTTGTTAGTATCTCCTGGTGATAAAATCTCTAATCCAAAGGGAGTAGTCTGCCCAAAATTGCTCTATGACCACTCCATTCTCTCTCCTTTGGACTTCTTTACAAAGATTAAGAGTATACCTATGAACTTTAAATCACATTTTACTTAGCTTTTTTTAAAATTGCCCTTTTTAAACCTCTATATCCTTGTTTATCCCCACCCCTTGCAAGAAACTCCTGTTATTTGGTCATAAATCTTTAATGACCTTACTTCTACCTCTGGCAGCCTATACTGCTTTAACATATCTCCTAATATCTCAGCAATAGAAACAAAATCACCCTCCTTCCTGGTATTAGCTCGCTCCTGACAGATGTTACGAATGTAGCTATAACCATATGCTTCATATTCTAAGGCTCGCTCTATAGCAGCATTTACCTCATCCTGACCATACTTATACACTAATTCTAATATCTTCTTTACCTGCCAACTTAAATGCTCTACCTT
>JBFMAM010000264.1:0-3156 GCA_040755805.1 Nitrospirota bacterium | reverse complement strand
AATGCTTAATGAATTCTTAGCACAAGAAGCAAAGAGTCCCATATTATTAATTCCCAAAAGCTCAGCAAGCGGTGAAATGTCATGACGCAAAAACCATAGACAACAGCGATGAAATATGGTCAAAAACAGGCTTGAGAAGGCAAGGAGTGTGTGATGGGATTTGATGAGGAGATGCTCTTTTCAATAAAGACGTCTCTCAATGTTGAGGTAAGAACCACAGTCAAATATTGGGAATACCTTATCACAATAAAACATCCGATCATGAAGGGTAAGGAAGATCTTGTGAAGGATATATTACAATTTCCTGATGAGATCAGACAGAGCAAGACTGATAGGGACGTATTTCTTTACTACAAGCAGTTTGATAAACTATATTGTGTAGTTGTAAGGCATCTGGGGATGGCAGGTTTCTTGATAACCTCCTATCCTACTGACAAGGTAAAGGAGGGTAATGTAATATGGACAAAGTAATAGTTTATTATCACAAGGATTCGGATACGATGGACATTTGGTTTGGCAACCCTGAGGATGAAGTCATATGCGAAGAGGCCGGAGAAGGCATTATCCTTAAGAAGGATAAGGATGGAAAGACAATAGGGATTGAAAAACTCTATGTCAGCAAGACGGTCGGCATTGACAAGCCTCTGCCGGTTGAAGTGGTAGTTGCTTAGAAGACTGCTGTGGAAGATTCTAGAAAACAGCGACCGCCTTACGCCTTATCTGCAAAGAAACTTGTGCTTGCTTCTTCGGAATAATGGGACTGTTTAAGGACCCGAAATGACTGATTTAGACATCTGGGGTCAAAAATGTCTACACCGCAAAAAAGCAAGAATGGCCAATCTTCTGAAGATTGCTGAAACTGATGAAGCACTGTATCGTGAAATCATGCTTGCCCTCGGATATAAAAACAATAAAGTCCAGTTTTTGGAGCTCTCTACAATTATTCCTTACTCAGAGATTAAGGAATTAAGGAATCAAAGCACGATAAAGAAAGCTCTCCTTTATCGTGCTGGACTTTCAGAAAATACAAAAGGATTACCAAATGATTTTCATTTTTCTCTTAAAATGGATAAGTCTGTATGGAGTTATAAAGGTACAAGGCCATCAAACTTTCCTGAAAAAAGGATAGAGAACATATCAGTCTTTTTAGCAGAATCCTGTAAAGCTGGAGGTCTTGAAAGCATCTTCAAAAAAAGAATAGAGGAAAATTATACAAGCCTTTTAGATAAAAGAAAGGCAGTAAAAATTGCTCAATCGGTCAGTTCTCTTAAAGGCATCGGAAAGCAAAGGTCTCTTGAAATCCTTTTTAACATTATATTGCCTTTTTATATGGTATTGTTTGAGAAAGAAGGCCAGAAGAAATATATTGATTTCATTAAAAAGCTTTATCAATTCCATCCACCCCTCGCAGACAACTCTATAACAAAAGCCATAAAATTAAAACTTTTTAGTAAACCTGAAGGAGCATCGGCTATAATTAGTTCAGTCAAGAAATACATGGGACTTATTGAGCTTTACAATCAGGAGAAAGGAGAGGCAGGCGAGGATGATACCTGATATCATTGACAATAGCTCACCCGAAAAAAGACTCTCTAATGTCCTCAATGAGCTTATCAGACCAGAAAGCAAAGTCTATATAGCATCAGGTTATTTCAATTTAAGTGGTTTTAAACTTCTCAAGGACAAGCTCAAAGATGCTGCTGAGGTCTCGATAATCATAGGAAGGGCACTAAGCCCCAAAGATATCTATGCATCTGAGGTATTTCTTGATGAACTTCGCCACGAGGCTGAATCCAATATGGATAGCCCACAAACAGAGGGTATTATTAAAGAATTCCTCAACTGGTTAGAAAGTGAGAAAGTAAACTTCAGAATCTACAACAAGCATTTTTATCATGGCAAGACATACATTGTGGAAGGGATTCCGGTTGTAGGTTCTATAGGAATAGTGGGGTCATCCAATTTTACAGAGGCAGGTCTTACACATAATACAGAATTAAATACGGTTCAAAAACAGGAAAGCGCGGTTTCAGAGTTAAAGAAGGTCTTTGAACGTATATGGCAAGAGGGAGAAAATTACAAAGAAGATTTAAAAAACCTCTATACGTGGTTTACAGAGGCATACTCTCCTTATGAGATTTATTTAAAGACTCTTTATAGCTATTTTGAAGACAAATTTGCTTCGGTATCCCCAGAGGACGATATCCCCAGCCCTATAATCTTATCTGATTTTCAAAGGGATGGCTATTTAGGAGCCCTCGATATCTTTGAGAGATATGGCGGAGTGCTTATATCAGATTCTGTAGGTCTCGGAAAGACATACCTTGCATTGAGAATATTAGATGATTTTGCATACAGGCTGAGGCAAAAGGCTCTTATAATATGTTCTGCGCAGCTTAAAGGACTCTTATGGGAGCCAAAACTCAGAGATGCAGGAATAAGGTCAGACATTGTAAGTAGAGAAACAATAAGCAGGGATTTTCCAGTTGAACGATACGCTAATTACGATCTTATAGTGGTAGATGAATCCCACAATTTCAGAAACAGCAACACAAATTGCTGGAAAAATCTCTTTTCTCTATTAATCCAGGGCAAGCCTAAAAAGCTTGTTTTGATAACTGCTACTCCCGTTAATAATAGTGTCTTCGACCTTTACAATCAAATCAGGCTCATTACAAAAGACAGGGATGATTACTTCTCGGCAGCAGGCATACAGAGTATCTGGGGGCATTTCTTGAAGGCTGATATAAATAAAGACACACTATATGACCTGCTTGATGAGATAGCGATCAGGCGTAGCAGGCCATTTATAAGAAAATATTACCCATCAGCTCTGATAGATGGCGAATCTGTAAAATTTCCTGAAAGAAAATTATACGAAGCCCATTACAATCTTGAGAAGACATATAAGGGTTTATACGATGAGTGCTCTAAGGCAATAGAAAATCTTGCGCTTGCAAGCTATAACATAGATGCATATAGAAAAGAAATGATAGGCAGACAGATTGAACTTTTCGAGACACTCAAAGAGACACTCCTTGAAAAGGGGTGGAAAGAAAATGAGGCCCAGAAATTTCTCATGACAATTGGAAGAAACGAGGCAGTTATAGCAATCCTGAAGATGATGTTACTCAAAAGGCTTGAATCAAGCATTCC
>JBFMAM010000263.1:0-3188 GCA_040755805.1 Nitrospirota bacterium | reverse complement strand
GTAAAGCCTGTATGCATCTCTCTATCAATACCAGTGACCTCTTTATACCAGATGTTTGTATACCTGTATCCGGCTGAAAGTGCAGTTGCAGGGCCTATCTGATATTTGATATATGGGGAGAGATTAAGGGTATTCGAGTCTGTCCTGTTTATAGCAAGATTAATCTCTGTTGAAGGTCTTCTCGGCTCAAGGACTACACTTGAGTATGTATCAGATATATCGAGATAGAGAAGATTCTTTATAACATTGACTTTTGACATCAGGGTCAGATTATGAGAGGTGTCGCCCTCCCCTCTCTTCGAGTAGTACCACCAGATGAGGGTATAATCCAATGTCCAGTCCCACAGCGGTGTTTTGTAAGTTATGCCAACAGAAGGCATAATTCTGGTTATATAATCGTCTATCCTGTTATCTTTCGTGAGAAGGATATTATCGTCATACTCTTCCCTTACGGTAACTGAAGGCCTGAGTGAAAACTCAGCTCCCTCTGATTCAGGACGATTATAAACAACCGAGAGAAAGGCAGCTATTGATAAAATTCTAAATCCTAATATCGAAATTCTAAACAAAAAAATAGGGTTACGAGTTACGGGTTTCGAGTTTCGAGTTATGGTCATTTTTAAGAACCCGTAACACTTTTTAACTCGTAACTCGCAACTGCCCAATTTAGGATTTCTTTTCAACATTCCCCTTCTTACCGCTATTAGATTTTTTAAAATATTCATCTCTCTTATATCCATAATGATAATAATATGGGTAAAGGCTCTTTGCGAGATACTGTGGTACATTATTGAATACGATACCGAGGATATTGCAACCCTTCATGAGAGAAATAGCCTGCTCTGCAGCCTTCTCAGAGGTGCGTGCCGCCTGGATTACAAAGACTATACCATCCATGTAACTGCCGAGCGAAAGGGAATCTGCTGCTATGAGTACCGGTGATGAATCAAAGATTATATATCTGTCTTTATACCTGAGCTTCATCTCATGTACAAGCCTTTTCATCTTTTCAGAGGAGAGGAGTTCGGCTGCATTTTCCGGTGGATTTCCCCCAGGCAAAAAGACAAGCTTTCCAATGCCTGTCCTGATAAGAATATTAGAGAGTTCTGCCTCACCTTTAAGATAATCGCTGAGGCCATACCTTGATTCAATACCGAGATATTTATGTATAAAAGGATTTCTTAAATCGGTATCCACGAGAAGTACTGTATGGTCAATCTCATTTGCGATAGCAACGGCAAGGTTTATTGCTGTGATCGTTTTTCCATCACCTATGTCTGGGCTTGTAACCATAATGGTGTTAAGGAAATCCTTCTCAGTAGCCTTGAGAATCCTTACACGGAGTTTTTTGTATTGTTCAGTAGCAGAGGAAAGGGGCTCTGTTATACAGACTATATATTTATCTACAGCGGCCGGATCTATTACAGACTCTCCAATCTCAAACTTCGGCAAAGTGATTTGATTAAGTGACAGGTCGGGAGACCTGTCACTACCCGTATGTGGGGTAGCATCGGGTCTCCTGACCCGATTTTTATCCTCCCGCATCTTTACTGCCTTCTCTAATGCCTTCTCAATTTTGCTCATTAAATATTCCTCCGTTTCATTGTTATCCAAAATAGAGATTGCTTCGCTTCGCTCGCAATGACAAATTAATAATCCCCCCTCGCCCCCCCTTTAGTAAAGGGGGGATTTGTCATGTGGTATTTGAACAAGTATCCTCCAATTAAAAATTAATAATCCTGATTCCCATATACCTATAGAGAAATTCTCTTACCAGAACCAGCCCTATAACAAAGAGATAAGCACCTGTAGCTGTGAAGACCTTTCTGTGGAGTCTCTTTGCAGAAAGTTCATCCTCTTTTGTAACTATCCTCGGAATTGCGGCAAGTACAGGTAATTTTAATCGAGCCTCTATGGAATCACCGTCTTTGAAGGAGTGGTCAAGATACTCAAGCCCGAAGACCGCACCTATGCCTGAGGCGATACCGAAAATTATTCCTACAAATATCATTTTAACCCTGTTTGGTTTAATGGGCAACGTGGGAAGTATGGCCGGGTCTACAACCCTGAAGGTTGTGGTCTTATCAGTGAGCTCAAGGTCTTTCGAGACCCTGGCATTCTCAAGCTTCTCCAACAGCTCATCATATATTTTCTGATATACATTTCTGTCCCTTTGAAGCTTTGTCCATTCCTCCTGCTCCTTAGGCATACGTCCTAATATCCCCTGTACGGCCTGCTGTTGCCTCGAAAGCTCAACCGACCTTGCCCTTAGGGATTCGGTCTCAGCATCTGTCCTTACCAGCTCTTCTTTTAACTGCTGATAAATGGGGTTTATAGTAGCGGTCTCAGAACCTGAACCCTCTGTTGGTGTATCCTTAGCCTGAGCTATCTGTTTCTTCAGCTCCTCAATCTCTCTCTTTACCTTTATTACTTCAGGATAGTTATCAGTATATTTGGTCATCAAAAGCATAAGCTGATTGTTCAAGTAGTTTAACCTTGCATGAGGTGAGCCCTCTCTCGTCACAAAGGCAACTGTAAGCTCCTTTTCACCAGATAACTGCTTCCTGAGGTTATCCCTTTTCATTGTGAGCTCTTTCAGTTTAATTTCAGTCTCTATCCTGGCAGTCTGGAAGCCTTCTATCCTTCCAAGCAGAGTAATTTCACTCTGTGGAATCAGATGCGGATTCCTCTCCCTGAACTCCCTGATAGCCCTGTCAGATTCCTCGAGCTTTTTCTTGTACTCCAGAAGCTGACTCTGTATAAACTCATGTGCTCCATAGGCATCTGTCCTCCTGTAACCCAGGTTTTCCTCTATGTACTCGCTTACAAGGGTATTGACTAAATCTCTTACCATCTTCGGCTCTCCTCCCTTGTATAAGATAGTGAAAAGGTCTGTCCTTGCACCTTTTACCTTTATATCCAGGTTTTTTCTTATACCTTCTATAAAGCCCTCGTATTGTCCGGAATTTTTGGCCTCTGCATCCATGCCGAGCTTCTTTATCACCCTCTCTATAATGTTTCTGGTGGTAATACCATCCCTGAGATTTCTAAGCCTCTCTTCCATACTGCCAGAGACTCCAACACCCTTTATCAATGGATCAATAATAGAACTCCTCTCGATAAAGACCGTGGAACTCGCCTCATAGGTCTTGGGCAGGAAAAGACTTCCCCATGTAAATAATGAAAGC
>JBFMAM010000262.1:0-3199 GCA_040755805.1 Nitrospirota bacterium | reverse complement strand
CCTCTGAAGGTCCTTGTTGGTGCAAACTCGCCAAGCTTATGACCAACCATATTCTCTGTGACATAGACGGGGATGAACTTTTTACCATTATGTATGGCAAAGGTATATCCTATAAATTCAGGTATTATCGTAGAACGTCTTGCCCATGTCTTTATAAGCTTCTTTTCACCACTCTCCATCATAGACTTTACCTTCTTCATAAGCTTCTCATCTACATATGGACCCTTTTTTAATGACCTCGGCAAATTACTTCCTCCTCTTCACAATAAATCTATCGGTTCTCTTATTATGCCTCGTTTTAATCCCTTCAGGCTTCCCCCATGGTGAGCATGCTGGACGACCACCAGAGCTCTTGCCTTCACCACCACCGAGAGGATGGTCTATCGGGTTCATTGCAACACCTCTCACATGTGGTCTTCTACCCAGCCACCTCGGTCTACCCGCCTTACCATAAGAGATATTTTCATGGTCAGGGTTACTAATCTGTCCAACAGTCGCCATACACCCTGAGGGAATAAGGCGCACCTCACCTGATGATAGCTTAATCTGGACAAACTTATCTTCTTTGGCTATCAGCTGTGCTGAGGAGCCTGCGCTCCTTACAAGTTTTGCACCTTCTCCTGGCCTCAGCTCAATGTTATGTATAAATGTCCCCAAGGGTATATCGCTTAAAGGCAATGCATTACCTATCTTTATCTCAGCACCACTGCCAGAGACAATCTTATCTCCTACCCGGAGTCCTGAAGGTGATATTATGTATCTTCTATCACCATCTCTGTAT
The DNA here is from genome assembly GCA_040755805.1 of Nitrospirota bacterium. Lineage (GTDB taxonomy): Bacteria > Nitrospirota > Thermodesulfovibrionia > Thermodesulfovibrionales > SM23-35 > JBFMAM01. The sequence goes on along the minus strand of JBFMAM010000262.1, from coordinate 2,418 downwards.
TTAAGAAGGGCGATCCGTGCCGATCTGTTAGGATCGTATTCTATAGTCTCGACCGTTGCTGGCACACCAATCTTATCCCTCTTGAAATCGATAACTCTATAAGCCCCTCTGTTACCCCCACCTCTATGCCACGTAGTAATACGTCCATCGTTATTTCTACCACTCGTCCTCTTTAGAGGTCTTAGCAGAGGCTTGTATGGCTTATCTGTTGTTATATCAGCAAAATCAGAGAATGTCTGAAATCTGCTGCCTGGTGATGTTGGATTATATTTCTTTAATCCCATTATGCCTCCGTTTACCACAGATGATCACAGATATCCAAAACAGATAATCGCAGATATCTGTGTTAATCTGCTTTTTATCATTTGCGTTCATCTGTGTTTTTCTATGCACCTTCAATAAAATCGAGTTTTTCACCCCTTTTAAGGGTAATCACTGCCTTTTTTCTATCAGGTCTTTTGCCCATAGACCTTCCATATCTTTTCCATTTCCCATGTGCTTTTATTGTTGTAACCTTTTCAACCTTAACTTTGAATATCTCTTCTATAGCCTTCTTTATCTCAAGTTTATTAGCATCCCTCGAGACTTCAACAAGTACCTTGTTTTGCGATTCTTTAAGAAAAGCACCTTTCTCCGTAAAAAGCGGTTTTTTAATTATTGTATATAGATTTCTCATATTCTCTCTATAGAATCTAATCGTATGGCCGCCTCTTTTGTCATTAAAAGCGTATTGTAAGCAATGACATCATAGGGATTGAGATCCGTAGCCCTTGTAACACTAACACCAGGGATATTTCTGGCAGAAAGTGCGATTGAATCCTCCTTCTCAGCAAGTACTATGAGCACGCTTTTACCATCAAGACCTAATTTTTTCAAGGTCTCCACCATCTCTTTTGTCCTCGGTTTTTCAATAGAAAAATTGTCTATTATAATAACTTCGCCAATGGAGAGCTTTTCAGAAAGGGTCGTCCTTAAGGCAAGCCTTTTTATCTTTCTTGGTAGGTTATATGAATAATCCCTCGGCTGCGGGCCAAAGACCGTTCCTCCACCTCTCCACAAAGGAGAGCGGATGCTTCCAGCCCTTGCCCTCCCTGTATGTTTCTGCCTAAATGGTTTTTTACCACCTCCACTAACAAGACCCCTCGTCTTTGTCGCATGGGTGCCTTGCCTCTGATTTGCAAGAAAATTAATTACTGCTTCATGCATAACGCTCGGGCTGGCATGGACACCGAAGATTTCATCACTCAGGTTGATCTTCCCAACAGTATTATTGTTCCTGTCCTTTAGTTCAATCTCTGGCATATCAGTCCATCCTTCTAATTTCCAGATAGGCACCTTTAGCACCTGGAACCGCACCTCGTATAAGAAGCAGGTTCTGTTCAGTCTTAACATCAACTATCTCGAGGTTCTTGACTGTTACCCTCTCTGAGCCCATATGGCCAGGAAGTCCCTTATTTTTCCAGACCCTCGATGGAAACGAACTTGCACCAATAGAACCTGGCGCCCTATTGAACATCGAGCCATGAGAACCAGGCCCACCAGCATAATGGTACCTCTTTATAACACCCTGAAACCCTTTACCCTTAGAGATACCTGTAACAGAAACCCTGTCTCCCTTTACAAATCTTTCGACAGTCACAAGTTCACCAACCCTTAGACCACTCATAGGGAATTCTCTTAATATCCTATACGGTTTAACCCCTGCCTTTTTGAACATGCCTGCAAGGGGCTTGTTTAATTTTTTTTCTTCTACCTCTAAAAAGCACATCTTAGCAGCCTCATAACCGTCGTTATCGAGGGTTTTGACCTGAATAACACAACACGGCCCTGCTTCAACAACAGTAACGGGGCATATTTTCCCATCCTCTGTAAATATCTGTGTCATTCCGAGTTTTCTTCCGAGGATACCCATCATAATTTTATCTCCACATCAACTCCTGCCGCGAGCTCTAATTTCATAAGGGCATCAACAGTCTGTGGAGTTGGATCGTATATATCTATCAGTCTCTTGTGCGTCCTTATCTCAAATTGTTCCCTTGATTTTTTATCCACATGTGGAGACCTGAGAACGGTTATCTTGCTTATTCGTGTAGGTAAGGGTACAGGACCAGCTATTCTTGCTCCGGTCCTCTGTGCAGTATCAACTATCTCCTTCACAGACCTGTCAAGTATCCTGTGGTCATAAGCCCTTAATTTTATCCTTATCTTCTGATTCACCTTTGTCGTTTCACTCCATTGCAAATTGCAAATTGCAAATTTTAAAATTCATTAATTTTGAATTTTGAAATTTGAATTATTCTATCACCTCGGTAACAACACCTGCACCTACAGTCCTTCCACCCTCTCTTATAGCAAACCTTAACTCCTTCTCCATTGCTATTGGTGAAATAAGCTCTACTATCAGATTTATGCTGTCAC
>JBFMAM010000261.1:0-3222 GCA_040755805.1 Nitrospirota bacterium | reverse complement strand
CTCACTTACTACAGAGCCAGAAGAAGAGGTATGTGTTGCTTATGGAATACTCAGGTCACTTGGCCTCAGAAAGAAAGGTGTAGATATTATATCCTGCCCGACATGTGGCAGGTGCAAGATTGACCTGAGGGGACTTGTAACAGAGGTTGAATCAAGACTCAGAAACATTGATAAGCCCATAACAGTTGCTGTTATGGGGTGTGTTGTTAATGGCCCCGGAGAGGCAAGGGAGGCTGACCTTGGCATAGCAGGCGGTAAGGGTACAGGCATCCTTTTCAGAAAAGGTGAAGTCATTAAAAAAATAAAAGAGAAAGACCTGCTCAATGAGTTACTGGAGGAGATAGCATTATGGAGATAATTAGAATACCACGCATAATGCAGGACACGTCCAAAGGCCGCATTTTACATGGAAGAACTATCGGCTTTGTTCCCACCATGGGAGCGCTTCATGAAGGCCATCTCAGTCTGGTCAGGAGGGCAAAACAAGAGAATGATATTACCGTGGTGAGCATATTCGTTAATCCGATCCAGTTCGGACCATCGGAGGATTTTGAGAGATATCCGAGGGACATCGAGGGTGATATGGAAAGGCTTCGTAAAGAAGGGGTGGATATACTTTTTATGCCTGATACACCTTTGATGTATCCCGAAGGGTTTTCTACCTATGTAGAGGTGGGTAAGATTTCAGAAAGGCTTTGTGGTGCATTCAGGCCAGGCCATTTCAGAGGGGTAGCGACAGTTGTAGCAAAACTCCTGAATATCGTGAAACCAACAAGGTCATATTTCGGCCAGAAGGATTTTCAGCAGGCTGTCATTATAAAACAACTTGTAAAAGACCTCGACATGGATGCGGCTATTGTTGTATGCCCAACAATAAGGGAACAGGACGGTCTTGCAATGAGTTCAAGGAATGCATATCTCGATAAGAGACAAAGGGAAGCAGCAACAGTCATTTACAGATGTCTTACAGAGGCCTCGAATTTGATAACATCTGGTATAATAGATGGTATTTATATTAAAGGGATTATGCAGGATAGACTCTTGAAGGAGCCCGCGGTATCAGGGGTTGATTATGCTGGAGTATACGACCCTGGATCCCTTGATGAGCTTTCTGAGATAAAGGGCGATGCACTGCTTGCAGTGGCAGCGAGGATCGGAGATACAAGGCTCATAGATAACATGCTTGTAAACCCCGGTAGAAAATACCGGTAGGGCTTTTCTAACGGGTAAATGCGCCGAAAGGCAGGTGACCTGAATGCTCCAAAGGGTTCATATACAGATACTCGACAATCCGATGGAAAGTATCCTCTTTAATAAGGATGCATTTGAGGTTCCGGTAACGAATAAGGTTCTTACAGAGGAGCTGAGGAAGGAGATGAATTATTTTTATCCTTCTGTTGTATTTGTCGAGTATGTAGACCTGTTCATGGATGAAGAAGAAGAGTTTGACGATATAAGGGAGCTTTTAAGACTTGGTGCTATAAACACCCCTGTTGTTCTAATAAATGGAGTACTAAAGATACATGGAGGCATACCTCCTTCAATAATAAAAAATGAGGTAGAAAAACTACTCTCTTCAGGGCCAACCCACTAACTCGAAAAGTGCATTTTAAAAAACCACAGAGGTCACAGAGACACAGAGAAAATCTCTAAATTCTCAAGAAACTCAATGAACCCGATAGACCCAATAAACTTTTCAACGAAACGGGTATCGTAACCGTTGCCCAGATTTGTATAGCTCGCTACTTTTTAGATAGCAGCTTCTTTACTGTCGGGAAAAGTCTCATATGGGTATGCGGCAGGAAAAGGGCAGACATATACTCATCCATAAACCTTCTTGAGGCAGAGAGTTCAATATATGTCATTTTGCGCGCAATTTCTTCTGCCTCTTTCCTCATGCTGTCTGAGAGAAGACATAGATATGCACCTGCTATCGATGTATTGCCAAGGAATTTAAATCTCTCTTTTGGCAGATCGGGCAACATACCGAGAATAATCGCTTTGTCGACATTCAGAAAGCTTCCAAACCCCCCGGCAATATACACACACTCTATAGCGTCGAATGTAAAACCGACCTTTTCCAAGAGCAGAGAGATGCCTGCATAGATTGCTGCCTTTGCCCTCAAGATATTTTCTATATCAACCTCTGTGAGGACAATTTCTCTGCCGTCGTCGCTGAAAAACAGGAACTCAGGACCCCCGAAGCCTTCCCTTATCCTTTCAGTCTTGAGCCCTTTAACAAACCTGCCTTTGCGGTCTATTACACCTGTTAGGAACATCTCTGATACGGCATCTATCATGCCCGAGCCACAAATCCCCATTGGCTTTCCATTGCCTATAATTCCGACCGTCGGTTCAAATGTCTGAGGATCAATCTTTACAGACTCCACAGCTCCTTCTGTTGCCCTCATTCCATGTCTTATTCCGCTTCCCTCAAAACATGGGCCGGCAGAACATGCGGCAGTCACAAGCCATTCGTTATTACCTATAACAATCTCTCCATTTGTCCCTATGTCCATAAAGAGCGCTATCTCACTATTTCTTTGCATCTTCGAGGCAAGAACCCCTGCGACGATATCGCCTCCAACATAGCTTGCAACACAGGGGACAGTATAGATAGGGGCCTGCGGATTGATATTTAGTTTGGCTACATCTGCCCTCCATAAGGGAAAGGCATTCAGCGCAGGGATATAGGGTTCTTCTCTGATATATTCAGGATTAAGTCCCCAGAAGAGATGTAACATAGTTGTATTACCGGAAATTACAGCAGACTCGATATCCTCTATTCTTATATTATGCCTCTCAATCAAGGTTGCTAAGAGGGTATTTATATCGGTTACCACAGCGTCCCTCAGTTCATCAAGCCCCTCACCTTCTGTAGCATAGATTATCCTTGTTATCACATCATCTCCGTATCTCGTCTGTGAGTTATAGGTCGAACCCACATCAATAAGCCTTCCATCTGTAAGATTAACGAGATATACAACCAATGTAGTTGTGCCTATATCGACTGCGATACCATATCTGTCCTTACTTTTCAGCGGCGATATAAAAATGGCCTCGGGGCCATCTGTATAGGCGAGGTTAACCTTCCAGTCTGCATCCCTTAGGGCCTTTGCCATGCAGGATACAAAGCCGTGAGAAAACCTCATATCTTTCATTCCTTTTTCCTCGACCAACCTTTTTAAGCGTTCAAGGTCACTAATATTGTCGGATATTGTA
>JBFMAM010000260.1:0-3226 GCA_040755805.1 Nitrospirota bacterium | reverse complement strand
TGCATGCACAACTCGACAGGGCATCTGAGATATACCTCTGCATATCTGGGTATAAGCCCCCTTGCAAGTTCACGCCATCTTCGGAGGTTTCCTGTAGCATCAATGATTACATCCTGCCCGAGTTCTGTGAGCTTCTTTGCGAGATAGACGAGTGATCTGTAGACTATCTCCCTTTCGTAATCAGAATAAGTTGGTTCCGGTGTAACGACCTTTCTCAACTCATCCATTCTGAGGACGATGAATTTGGGATGGGCCTTTTTGAACGCATCAGCAACTGTGCTCTTCCCGCTCCCTGGAAGCCCTGTTATCCATATTGCAATGCCAGACATGAGTTATCGATTTTTTCTGTTATAACCAAATCTCTCTTCAAAGACAGGGGCGATGAGATTATCAACAGGTGCATAATCATCTCTTAAAACGACAGAGTATCTTTTATTCAGAAACTCATTCAGCAAGTCTTCTGGTACCATGGCTGATGTGACATCACATTCTAACTTATTCCTTTTTATATATGATTCGAAATCTTCAATATCCAGATTACCATTGCCTGCAATTACGATAAATGTACTTATTCCTGTATCTTCAAAATCCGGGCTCACAGATATCAAGTGGACATTCTTATCTCCGAAGACCTCTCTCAATGTCCTGATATAGGAAGGTAAAAATGCCCCTTTTTGAAAATTGTCAATAATGTTTGACAGTAAAATACCATTCGGATTCAGGATCTCCTTGAGCTGAAGGGCAAATTCTTTTGTTGTCAGATGATATGGTATTGAAAGGTCATTATATGCGTCAGTAAAGATGACATCATATCTCTCTTTACAATTCATCACAAACCAGCGACCATCTGTATTGTATGAACGAATCCTTGTATCCCTAGGGAGCCCCAGATATTTATAGGCAACCCCTGTTATCTCTGGGTCTATCTCCACAACATCTATATGTGCATTCTGATAAAAAATCTCCATATACCTCGGAAAGGTATAACCTCCGCCTCCAATCGTCAGACTCCTGAAGGCTGCATCCTTTTCAAACCTCCATTTTAAAACCTCGGAGTAGATTTTTTCGTACCTGTATTCGAGATATAGTGGATTTCCTAAGTTCACATATGAGTGTATAAGATTGTCCAATATCAGGGCCTCAAGCCTTGCCTTTCCATCTGAACTCAACGTTTTATTTAATTTTATTGTGTAATAATCACTTTCCTTATAAAGGTATGTATCGGAAGTAAGAGGTGGTTTAAATACTAAGTCATATATGCCCCATAGAAGAAAGGAAGGAAATAATAAGAATGCAATTGCGGGTTTCTTTGTCCTGAATAATGAGCCTAAGAATACCGCTGTTAAGATTAATATTACACCCATTATTAAGATGATATTCCTCGTCCCCATCCACGAGATAAGAAAAAACCCCGTTGCAAAAGTGCCTAGGATTGAACCCAATGTCGAGAAGGCGTATATCTTTCCTACAACATTTCCCACCTTATCTAAATTCTGGATTGCGAGCTTAACGACAACGGGTGAGATCATCCCGAGGATACAACTCGGAACAAAGAATATAACAGTTGTTACAAGAAGTATACGCCACATAAGTGATATAGGAAAGGAGCATGATGCAACAAGATTTGTAACAGGTGCGATTGAAAGTGCGGCTATCCCTGACACCATTAATAGCCATCCCAGGGTCTTTCTCTCAGGGAATCTATCAGCTAATTTCCCACCGAAGTATGCGCCTATACTGATTCCAGCCAGAACAACGCCTATAATACTCGTCCATGTATAAAGAGAAACACCAACAAATGGTGCAAGAATACGACCAGCTACAATCTCTATTACCAAGATACAGAAGCTCGCTATAAATGTTATGATGTATGCGGTAATAAGGTTCATCTTTAAAACCCTCCTTCGTAATCCCTAATGAATATTCATAAATAGGCGGGACAAGAATGTCACGCCTATCGTGACAAGTGAAATAACAAACCTAAACGACAGGCGGGTTTTCTAACCTCGCCGAAATTTGGTTACAAATTATGGCATTTACAATGTTCTTTTATCAATATATAATAAATCTCTAAGAGTGCTTTACCCCTACACTTTTATAAGATACGGGGTTTACACACGTGCCCCACACCAATCATTGGTGTCGGGGCGTGGCTTTCTGTGGTGCGGGGGAAATATACAGGGGGATAAATCTGAAGGACGTAGATAATATATCAACGTCCTGAAGAAACAAAAAGGAGGATATAATCAGTAGATGAGGGAGTCAGAGGTCAGTGCAGAAGAGGCTGTCACCTTTTTGAAGAAACAGGCAAAAATGGTAAGAATTGAGATACTGAAAATGCTTACAGAGGCAGGTTCAGGCCATACAGGCGGCTCACTTTCAGCAGCTGATATTGTGACAGCGCTTTATTTCTACAAGATGCGCCACAGGCCAGATGACCCTAAATGGAGAGAAAGGGACAGGTTCATCCTTTCGAAGGGCCATGCAGCACCCTTGCTATATGCAGTTCTTGCACTCTCGGGATATTTTGATAGGTCATTACTTAATACATTACGCAAACTCGGAAGCCCGCTTCAAGGACATCCGTGCTCAAAGATGCTCTTAGGAGTTGAAGTATCAACAGGTTCTTTAGGACAGGGGCTATCTGTTGCAAATGGGATTGCTATAGGTCTTAAGATGGATGAGTTGAGCTCACGCGTCTATTGCCTTCTTGGAGATGGTGAGATTCAGGAAGGACAGGTATGGGAGGCTGCAATGACTGCTGCACATTACGGTCTTGATAACCTGTGCGCCATTATTGACAACAATGGTCTTCAGATAGATGGGCACTGTCGTGATGTGATGTCCATTGACCCTATTGGAGCCAAATGGAGTGCATTTGGCTGGCATGTGATTGATATTGATGGACATGATATGGAGGCAATCCTCTCTGCCTTCGATCAGGCAGAGATGGTAAAGGGTAAACCGAGTGTAATCCGCGCTCGTACCATTAAAGGAAAAGGTGTATCTTTCATTGAAGGAAAGGTTGAATATCATGGAAAAGCACTTACACATGAGGAACTTGAGAGGGCATTAAAGGAGCTTGAAGAAGATGGGGAGTAAAGGGGGGATGGGGGGATTTATAGCAACAAGGGATGCCTATGGAGAGGCACTCCTCGAACTTGGGAATAGGCGGAAGGATGTGGTGGTTCTTGATGCAGACCTATCAGGTTCTACAAAGACAATA
>JBFMAM010000259.1:0-3227 GCA_040755805.1 Nitrospirota bacterium | reverse complement strand
CCGGAAGACATAAGCGTATTGTCAAAACTTAACCACAGAGAACACAGAGATTCTTTTAATTATCAATAACTTAGATGATTTTTAATTCCCTTCCCTCTGTGTCCTCCACTTCTTAGTCTTTTTATGTCTCGTTTTATTAATCTCTGGATTCCCACTTTCGTGGGAATGACCCTTTTTGCTTTCTGTCATTCCTGCAGAAGTCTACGACTCGTAGAGCAGGAATCCATGTCTTTGTTTCTTAACATTTATGATATAATATAAATAATTGGAGGGTATAAATACCAGCACTTTGCGGAAATCTATCAGGGCTTGGGGCCAGCTACCTTAATTCACTCGAGAGGATTTACCGGAGAAAGGTACTCCGCGAGGTAGTTACCCCTGAACTCGCAAGATACCTTACAGAACTCTCTTCTGAAATAGGCCGTCAGATTGGCATATTTATTGATAGGAATGGTGCCATTACCCATGTAATTGTTGGCAATGCAAAGGGGATACTTATCCCCGGGCTTGAGGATTATCCAGTAGGCAAAAAGGCGTTGAGGGGTCTCAGACTTATACACACTCACCTGAATGAAGAATCCCTTAATCAGGATGACCTTACAGATCTTGCACTCCTCAGATTTGATCTTATTGCTGCCATAGGAGTAAGGAGAGGACTTCCAGGCAACATCTATGTGGCATATCTGATGCCAGAGGGCTCGGAAAAGTCATATGAGATTATGTATTCTCAGAACTTCTATAATTTTGAACTTGATTTCCCATCCTTTATAGAGTCTCTCGAAGAGGAGATGAAGAGGCGCAGAGTTTTTAGTCATGAGGATAAGAGAGAAAAGGCGTTATTGGTGAGTGTTTCTACAAGGCCGAGATATGAACTGGAGGATTCCATTGAAGAGCTTAAGGATCTTGCTCAATCGAGTGATGTCTTCGTACTCGATGCTATTATTCAAAGGCCAAAGGAGATAAATCCAAAATATCTGATGGGTGAGGGCAGGCTTAAAGATCTTATTATAAGTGCTATGAACAGGGGCGCAACACTCCTTATATTTGATCAAAATCTCAGTCCATCCCAGATAAAGGCAATAGCCGAGTATACAGAACTTAAGGTAATAGACCGTACGCAGCTTATCCTTGATATCTTTTCACGCCGTGCGCACAGTAAAGATGGTAAAGTCCAGGTCGAGCTTGCGCAGCTTAAATACAGGCTACCGAGGCTTACCGGGAAGGGGACAGTCATGTCCCGTCTGATGGGCGGAATTGGTGGAAGAGGACCTGGAGAGATGAAGCTCGAGGTGGACAGGAGGCGGGTGCGCGACAGGATAAATCTACTCGAAAGAGAACTGAAATCTCTTAGCGAAGCAAGACGCCAGAGGAGACATAAACGGTTGCAGAAGGGTATCCCGATCGTCTCGATAATAGGATATACCAATGTTGGAAAGTCAACACTGCTTAATGCCCTTACAAAAAGTTATGTATTTGTTGAGGACAAAATGTTTGCAACCCTCGACACTTCAAGTAGACGACTGAGGTTTCCACGAGAAAGAGAGATTATTATTACCGATACGGTCGGTTTTATAAGAGACCTTCCAAAGGATCTTATGGCAGCGTTCAGGGCAACACTTGAAGAGCTCGAGGATGCCGATTTATTACTGCATCTTGTTGATGCATCAAACCCACGGTTTGAGCAGCACATGGAATCTGTAGAGAATATACTCGAGGAACTCCATCTGTCTGATAAACAGATACTTCTTGTCTTTAATAAAATGGATAGATTAAATATTGAAGAGGCACGGAATCTTGCCCTGCGCTATAATGCGGTCGCAATCTCTGCGCTCGATCCATCAACATTTCAGCCCTTGCTTAATGCTATAGAAGAACACATCTGGAATAGAAAATTTATAGAAGTAATCCCCCTTAATCCCCCTTTAGTAAAGGAGGAATTAAGGGGATTTGTTTAGGCATGGAATTTATCCCTAAATGGATTGCATGGGAGATTACAAGGAGATGCAATCTCAAGTGCATACACTGCCGTTCTTCATCTGAAATAGAAGTAAAAGACCACCCTGATTTCTCCACAAAAGAGGCATTCAGAATCATAGATGACATTACCGGTTATGCAAAACCTGTTGTTGTCCTTTCAGGGGGTGAGCCACTTCTCAGAAAGGATGTCTTTGAGATTGCTAAATATGGCACAGACAAAGGTTTGAGGATGTGTCTTGCTACGAATGGCACACTTGTAAATGATGAGATCTGCGATAAGATAAAAACATCAGGAATAAAGATAGCCTCTGTCAGCCTCGATGGTTCAACGGAGGAAATACATGACAACTTCAGGAATCAGAAAGGTGCATTTGAAGGGACAATGAATGCTGCAGGACTTTTCAGAAAATATGGTATCGAATTTATCATAAATTCGTCCTTTACAAAAAGGAACCAGGAGGAGATTCCAAAGGTGTATAAACTTGCAAAGGAACTCGGGGCAACTGCATGGTATATGTTCATGATAGTGCCTACAGGCAGGGGCGAGGATATAATGAATGAGCTTATTTCTAAGGAGGATTATGAAGAAATCCTCGAGTGGCACTACCAGATGGAAAAGGATGAAAAGGGTATGCTTGTAAGACCCACATGTGCGCCACATTATTACAGGATAGTTTTACAGAAGTCAAAAGAAGAAGGCATCAAGTTTGAAAGGAGAACATTGAAATTCTCTACAGGTGGTGCAAAGGGCTGTATTGCCGGACAGCTCATAGCACTTATTGATGTTGATGGGAATGTGCTTCCATGCAGTTACTTTCCAAAACCTGCAGGAAATATAAAGGGGCAATCCTTTAAAGATACATGGGAAAATTCGGAGCTTTTCAAAGAGCTCCGTAACTTTAAAGGCTATAAAGGTAAGTGCGGTTCATGCGAATACGTGAATGTATGCGGAGGTTGCAGGGCAAGGGCATATTCAGTCTATGGCGATTATCTTGAAGAAGAGCCGTTCTGTGGCTATATACCTAAAAGACGCAGATTAGTACAGATAAAAAAACACAGATGATCACCGATATCTGCGGTCATCTGTGATATGTCTGTGATAATCTGTGTTTAACGGAGGGTTTATGAACGATACATTCCTTAGAGCATGTCGTGGTCAAGAGGTTGAGTATACACCGGTCTGGCTTATGCGACAGGCGGGGAGATATCTTCCTAAGTATCAGGCAGTGCGAGCCAATGTTGACTTTCTC
>JBFMAM010000258.1:0-3229 GCA_040755805.1 Nitrospirota bacterium | reverse complement strand
GGCTGAAATCAATAGTAGTACCTGAGCTTACACTAATCGCAGAGAAAGATGGTGAGCCTGTCGGTTTCATGGGAATATTACCTGATTTTAATTTTGTCCTTAAACATATGAAGGGTAAACTTAATCCTTTAGCTATTGCAAAGGCAGTTTATTATTCAAAAAAGATAAGAGACTTGCGGCTACTTCTTCTCGGGATAAAGACAGAATACAGAAACAAGGGGGTTGATGCCCTAATTCTTAGAGAAGGCTTCAGAGGAGTTAAAGAGAAATATAAACGTGTAGAATTTTCATGGATACTCGAGGAGAATATCCCTGTCCAGAGGCTTGTTGAGATGATAGGAGGAAGATTGTATAAAAAATATAGGATTTATGAGAAGATGCTGTGAATGCTGGTAATTTTTATATGACGGGTATAAAGATTATAGTATAACCGGAGCAAAGCATCAAGGAATTCTCTGACTAAATTTTCTCACGTAGAGCTTTCTTATTTCTTCCGCTGCAAGCAATCCAGCACTGAAGGGGATAAGAATCAGCCATACATTTAAGCTTAATGGTGCAGTTCCAAAGATTTTGTTTCCAAAAGGATGATAAATGATAAAAGCCGAAAGTATTACTTCTACTACAATGCCTATAGTAATTAATTTGTTCGAGAAAAAACCTAACCTGAATATAGATTCCCGGGATGAACGGCAGGCAAAAACATTCCCTATCTGCATGATCACAATACCAAGAAATGTTGCTGTCGATGCATGACGGCCTAACAGACTGTTAGCAGGTAAATCCATCCCCCACTGCCACCCCCCTTGATAGAGCACAGAGAAATACACGAACAACACACCGACTGTGCCGATAAGACCGATAAAGATATAACCTCTGAAAAGAAGAAATCTGTCGATGATACCTTTTCTCTCTGACTTCTCTTGTAAGGCGCTGCCTTTAAATGACGATGAACGTTTCATGGTCGCTTCAGGTGGCTCGGCTCCTAATGCGAGAGCAGGAATCGTCTCTGTCCCGAGGTCGATTGCGAGTATCTGCATCACAGTCAACGGAAGGGGAATCCTGAAGAGCGAAAATAGGATGTACGGGATAGCCTCAGGGGTAAGGTGGGCAAAGATATAAGTAATGAACTTTTTGATGTTCTCAAAGACTGTCCTTCCCTCTTCCACCGCATTCACAATAGTTGCAAAATTATCATCGAGCAAGACCATATCAGCCGCCTCCCTCGCGACATCCGTTCCCATTATCCCCATCGAAATACCGATGTCCGCTCTTTTAAGGGCAGGTGCATCATTTACGCCGTCCCCGGTAACCGCAACCCGTTCTCTCTCGTCTTTCAGGATTGACACAATCCTCATCTTGTGCCGTGGCGACATCCGTGCAAAGATAATCTCCCCGGATCGTAGGGTTTCTCTAATCGAACTATCTGTTTTAATATCCATTTCAGGCCCCTCTATAAGTGTAGGGTTATCTCCTGTAAGTCCTATCTGTTTTGCGATGGCAGCAGCAGTTCTGCTTGCATCTCCGGTTATCATGATCACCTTTATTCCGGCTTCTCGGCATTTTTTAATGGCCAGTGGAACCTCCGGCCTTGGAGGGTCTTCAAGCCCCATAAGACCCACAAAGGTCAAATCAGATTCAAAGGATGAATCAGTAAGTGATTTAGCTGAAGGTGTAATGCCTTTCTTGCATGCGAAAGCAAAGGCTATGACCCTTAAACCTTCATCCATCATTGAATGATAAGCCTGGGTAAGGGCATCCTTACTTTCCTCACTCAATGTCTTTATCTCATTATCTTTAAGTATTCCGTTGCAGAGCGGCAGAACTGTTTCTAAGGCTCCCTTTGTCAAAACAAATGTTTCATTATCAATCACATTCACTGTAGTCATCCTCTTTCTGTCGGAGTCAAAGGGTATCTCATAAATCCGTTCCGCCTTTACGTCACCGGATGTTTCCCTTGCCTTCTTTAAAATCGCAATCTCTGTCGGGTCTCCTGTGTATTTTCCTCTTTCATAAACTGCATTGTTACAGAGGTAGGCTATTTTCATAAGCATATTGACTGAAGACCCCTGGCCGCCGATTGTCCATATTTTTTCAACCTCCATCTTGTTCTGAGTCAAAGTCCCTGTCTTGTCAGTGCATATTACTGTGACTGACCCGAGGGTCTCGACTGAGGTCAGGGTTTTTATAAGTGCCTTTTTCTTTGCCATCCTTTGACTTCCTATTGCCAGCGAAAGGGTAACCGTCGGAAGAAGTCCTTCAGGGACATTGGCGATAATAATTCCTACTGCAAAAATGAAATTGTGCCAGAAACTTCTGCTGGTAAAAGTTCCTATAGCAAAAAAGAATATACCAGTTGTTAAAGCGATAACAGCAATTATTTTTGTTACTTTCAATATTTCTTTCTGTAGAGGACTCAAGCCAGGCTCAACAGCACTTGTTAAATGTGCAATCTTCCCAAACTCGGTTGACATGCCGGTAGCAAAGGCTACAGCCTTACCAGAACCGCTCACTACAAGCGTACCTGCGAAGACTATATTTGGACTTTCAAGATATTCTCCTTCAAAAGGTCTATGACTTCGGGGTTTTGATTCAGACTCTCCGGTCAATGGTGCATTATTTACCATTAAACGATTTTCATCAATAAGCCTTGCATCAGCAGGGATCTTATCACCTTCACTTAAAAGGAAAACATCGCCTGGAACTACTTCTCTTGCGGGAATCTCTTTCATTAAACCAGCTCTCAAAACTTTTACATTAAAAGGAAGGAGTCTTTTTAATGCCTCAACCGCTTTTTCAGCACGGTATTCCTGTATAAAAGTAAAGATGGCATTAATGACAATAACGCCGACAATTGCTAAACCGAGGGAAAGCATCCCTTCTCCTGGATGCAAATACTCTGATAAGAAACAAAGTGCAGCAGCGATCCAGAGAAGGATGGCTAAAAAATGGGTAAACTGTGAGATTAATCTTAAATAGAGTGGTTTTTTTCTTACTTCCTTTATCTCATTCAGACCGTACTCATGGAGCCGCCTTCTTGCATCCTCTTCAGATAGACCTCTCTCAGAAGTTAAAAGGGTTTTTAAGACCTCTTCCTTTGACAGATTCTGTATCTTCATTAAAATTACTATTCCTTTGCTACAGGTTCTTCGTCTATCATTGACCTGAAAATAGGCCGGGCATCTTGCCTGACACCCGAGGCGAGACGCCTCGGCTATTTTCAGGTTCCTTT
>JBFMAM010000257.1:0-3240 GCA_040755805.1 Nitrospirota bacterium | reverse complement strand
ATGGATTTTAAAGGGCAGGTTGCAATAGTCACAGGTGGAGCCCGCGGCATCGGCAAGTCAATTGCTGAGGGGCTTGCAAAGAAAGGTGTCAATTTAGCTATTGCAGATATGAATTTTGATACAGCTAATGAGACCGCAGCCGGTCTTATAGCACTTGGAGTTAAGGCCATTGGAATAAAACTTGATGTATCGACGTCTGAGGATGTTATAAGGGCATTCGAAAATATACGGAAAGAATTCAACAGGGTAGACATATTGATAAACAACGCTGGCATAACAAAAGATGGCCTTATAATTAGAATGAAGGAGGAAGACTGGGACTCTGTAATAGATGTTAACCTTAAGGGTGTCTTTCTTTGTTCCAAGGAGGCCATAAAGGAGATGTCTAAACAGCGATATGGCAGGATAGTAAGTATCACATCCGTAGCTGCGTTTATGGGTAATCCAGGGCAGGCAAATTATAGTGCATCAAAAGCAGGGATAGTCGGACTTACAAAGACAATAGCAAAGGAATATGCAAGTAGAGGGATAACGGTGAATGCCGTTGCCCCCGGTTTTATAAAAACTGCAATGACGGATGTTCTGCCAGAGGGTGTGAAAGAGGAGATGAAGAGGCTGATTCCATTGGGAAGATTCGGCACAGTTGAGGATGTTGCAAATGCTGTTATTTTTCTGGCATCGCCTGATTCGGGTTATATAACCGGTCAGGTAATACATGTAAATGGCGGTATGTATATGTAAAAGAAAAATCTCAAATTTTGGAATTTGGAATTTAAAATTTGGAATTTAAAAGGTGGAGGTGCTTTGATGGTAGAAGAAAAGGTAAGGGAAATTATATCAAAACAACTCGGAGTAAACCCCGCAGAGGTTACAGCTGAGGCGTCTTTTGTCGAGGACCTCGGTGCAGATTCGTTAGATACGGTAGAGCTCGTTATGGCATTTGAAGAGGCATTTGGAATCGAGATACCTGACGAGGATGCAGAGAAGATTATAAAGGTCAAGGATGCTATTGAATATATTAATAAGAAAAGGTCTTAGTTATAAAGGTCTTAGTTATATATGGATAGAAGAAGGGTTGTTGTAACAGGCATAGGTCTTATAACACCTCTCGGTGTGGGTGTTAGGGCTACATGGGAAAATCTTATTCAGGGTAAATCCGGCATCAGAAAGATAACACATTTTGATGCCTCCGCCTTTCAGACACAGATAGCTGGCGAGGTAGAAGGCTTTAACCCTGAAGACTATATCGAACCTAAAGAGGTAAAGAAGATGGACCGTTTCATCCATTTTGCTGTTGCTGCAACAAAAATGGCAATGGATGATTCTGGTATGAAGATAACAAAAAGCAACGCAGAAAGGGTAGGTGTGATTGTTGGATCGGGCATAGGTGGTTTAAATGCAATTGAACATTACCACTCTGTTTTACTTGAGAAGGGACCAAAAAGAATAAGCCCCTTTTTTATTCCGATGTTGATAATAAACCTTGCTTCAGGTCAGATATCCATAAAATTTGGTGCCAGAGGACCAAACTCTGCAGTGGCTACTGCATGTGCTACTGGAAGTCATTCTATCGGAGATGCTTATAAGATTATTCAGAGGGGCGATGCAGATGCCATGATTGCAGGAGGTACAGAGGCAGTAATAACACCTTTGGGCATAGGTGGATTTAATGCGATGAAAGCCCTTTCCACAAAAAACGATGAGCCTGAAAAGGCGAGCAGGCCTTTTGACGTTGATAGAGATGGCTTTGTAATGGGCGAGGGCGCAGGTATTATGATTCTCGAGAGCCTTGAAAGTGCCCTCGGTAGAGGTACAAAAATATATGCAGAGATAGTTGGATATGGTATGACTGCAGATGCACATCATATCACCTCCCCTGCTCCGGCAGGCGAGGGCGCTGCTCGGTGTATGACGATGGCACTGAGGGATGGAGGAGTTAAGCATTCAGGAGTGGATTACATAAATGCCCATGGCACTTCAACAAAATATGGAGACGAGCTTGAAAGTAATGCCATAAAGACAGTATTTGGAGAACATGCCTATAAGGTCGCAATCAGTTCAACAAAATCTATGACAGGTCATTTACTCGGCGCTGCAGGAGGTGTTGAGGCTGTTATCAGTGTCCTGAGTATTTACAACGACATTGTTCCCCCAACAATAAACCTCAACAATCCAGATCCCGAATGCGACCTTGATTATGTTCCTCATAAATCAAGAAAGATGACGGTCAATTATGCCTTATCAAACTCATTTGGATTCGGTGGAACCAATGCTTGCATCCTCTTTAAAAAATTTAGAGAAGCTTGAACTTTCCTTAGGTTACACCTTTAAAAATAGAGACTCACTTATCGAGGCCCTGACCCATAGGTCTTTCTATCATGAGAATCCGGATAAGGCAACTACCCACAACGAGAGGCTTGAATTCCTCGGCGATTCTGTTCTTGGACTTGTAATAGTCGAATATCTCTTTTCATTAGACATTCAATTTACAGAATCAGTTATGGCCAAGATTAAATCCTATCTTGTCAAAGAATCTGTGCTTTCTGAAATTGCAAACTCTATATCTCTTGGGAAATATCTCAGACTTGGGAAAGGCGAGGAAGCTAACGGGGGCAGAACTAAAAAATCCCTGTTGGCAGATGCAATTGAGGCCGTTTTGGGAGCAATTTACATAGATGGTGGTTATGGGAAAGTTAAAGAAATTATCCTGAGGTTGTTCAGGGGGAAAATAGATACTGTCCTGAGTTCTGGCGAATTCTATGATTTTAAAACTGAGCTCCAGGAAAATACTCAACTCATTTTTGGTGTACTTCCTGAATATAGAATAATAAAGCAGGAGGGCGAAGAACACAGAAAGATTTTTACAGTAGAAGTTTTCATAGACGGGAAAAAGTTTGGGGAAGGGGCTGGTAAAAGTAAAAAAGAGGCACAGACCATTGCTGCCAAAGAGGCTTTATACAGACTGAGGCAATGAACTCCGCAAAATTCAACAACAGTTATCTCAACTTTGTCATGTCTATTTCCCAATACTTCCTCAGCTTTTCTTCAGCCCGCTTGCTCCTCTTGGAAAGCCTCCTTACCTTATACTTTGTCCATTTTTCCATAAGAACTGGAAGTAGCAAAACGTTAGGGGGGGCGATAATCGTCATTGCGAGCGTAGCGAAGCAATCTATCTATGTTTTTTAAGGTCTTTGAGATTGCTTCCGCACTTTCGTGCCTCGCAATGACATCTTAATATTT
>JBFMAM010000256.1:0-3241 GCA_040755805.1 Nitrospirota bacterium | reverse complement strand
TGCCCTTTTTGTAGTAGGCATATATCTGTTTGGCCTCGGAATCGTGGGGGAGGGGATGAAGTATTTTGGAGAGAATATCGGCAGATACCTATCAATAGTTTTAGTCTTTGCTGGTGCTATAGCACTCACTGTTGTATTGTTCTCAGAGAGATTGAGAAGAAGGGTTAAGGTATTTATAGATAAAAATTTCTACCGTAATAAATACGATTATAGGGCCCAGTGGCTACAGTTTACTCAAAGGATTTCATCCACAAAATCTTTTGATGAACTTCTATCTTCGATACTCGAAGGGTTTGCATCTACAATGGGCTCAAAGACAAAATCACTATGGCTTTATAACAATGCATCTGATGTATTTTATCAGGCCCAGCCCCATGCTTCAGGTCATTTCATTACGTTAAAGGGTACAAACAGTCTCATATCATATTTCAAGGAGAAAGGCTGGATATTTAACCCCAAGGATAAGAATGATAAAATCATCGAGGAAAACAGGGAGTTTTTTGAAAGGACCCGTGCCTCACTCGTTGTGCCTCTCATGAGCAATGGCAGTGTAATTGGCTTCATCGAACTCGGAGAATCCCTCAGTAATGATACATATAATTACGAGGATTACGATATTTTAAAAACCCTCGCCAGGCAGGCGAGTTCTGCTATTATGAATGCAAAGCTCTCAGAAGAGCTTGCAGAGGCCCGTGAGATGGAGGCCATGGGAAGGATATCATCGTTCATCCTTCATGACCTTAAAAACCTTGTATACACACTTTCTATGGCTGCTGAGAATGCCCTGGATAATATTAATAACTCCGAGTTTCAACAGGATATGCTCAATACCCTTTCAAACACTGTGGATGGGATGAAGGTCCTGATAAAGAAGCTTTCAGATATGCCCAGGAAGGTAGAATTAAACCTTGAGACAGTTGACCTCGTGGCCCTGGTTAAAGAGGCCATTAAACCTTTTTTGAATGATAAGACGAAGGTCGAAGTAGAATGTCCGGAACACCTTATAAGTCGCATCGACAGGGAGGAGATTAAAAAGGTGATGATAAATCTCTGTTTAAATGCGGTTGAGGCCACAAATGGCGGAAAGGTGAATGTTAGGATAGGTACAGAGGATAGTATGGCGTGTATAACCGTAAGCGATGATGGCTGCGGGATGTCTGAAGAATACATTAAGAAGCACCTGTTTAAGCCTTTTCATTCAACAAAAAGGAAGGGCCTCGGCATAGGGCTTTACCAGTGTAAGAGTATAGTCGAGGCACATAGTGGTAGTATAAAAGTTAAAAGCCGAGAAGGTGCAGGCACGGATTTTATGGTATATTTACCGCTCCCTGACGACGCATCGTCATTGCGAGGAGTCCCGAACGAAGTGGAGGGACTCTGAAGCAATCTCATGGTAATTAATATCCATGGAAAAACGATACTATGTTTACATAATGACTAATAAGAACAATACTGCCCTCTACACCGGGATTACAAGTGATCTAAAAAGAAGGGTTTATGAGCATAAAGAGGAATTAGTCGAAGGATTTACAAAAAAATACAAGATTACAAAGTTAGTTTATTATGAAATTTTTAGCGATGCTAACAGTGCAATTATGAGGGAGAAACAAATTAAAGCTGGTTCGAGAAAGAAGAAGATTGATCTGATTACCCTAATGAATAAAGGTTGGAAAGATTTATATAAGGACTTATGAGATTGCCACGCTACGCTCGCAATGACAGGTAAAGAAATAATGGAAAAACTGTTAATTATAGAAGATAATAACGATGTAGTGGCCCAGTTGAAATGGGGTTTATCAAAGGACTACCGCATACTGACAGCCGGCGACAGAGAGACGGCAATAAGTTTAATCAGAAAAGAAAGACCCGGTGTTGTTGCACTTGACCTTGGTCTTCCGCCCGACCCTGATGGTACCGAAGAGGGTTTTACATGCCTTAAGGATATAATTGAAGAGGCTCCACATATAAAGGTTATAGTGATTACTGGAAACAATGAGAGGGAAAGTGCGCACAGGGCAGTTAATATGGGCGCATATGATTTTTATCAAAAGCCAATTGAGATGTCAGAGCTAAAGGTAATATTAAAAAGGGCATTTTATCTCTATCGTATAGAGCAGGAGAACAGAAGATTGCAGGACGTTCTAAACAAAGGCGATATATTCGAGGGCATGATAGGGATCTGTCCGGAGATGCAGGAAGTTTTTGCAACGATAAGGAAGGTAGCTGCTTCAGAGGCCACAGTACTTATAATGGGTGAAAGCGGCACGGGTAAGGAGCTGGTTGCTAAGGCAATACATAAGAGGAGTCTGAGAGGAGATGGACCATTTATACCGATAAATTGCGGTGGCATCCCTGATACCCTGATAGAATCAGAACTTTTTGGGTATGAAAAGGGCGCCTTTACAGATGCAAAGACCCGCAGGATTGGGATGATTGAAAAGGCCAATGGTGGCACTCTTTTCCTTGATGAGATTGGTGAGCTTCCCCTCCAGCTTCAGGTAAAACTCCTGAGATTCCTTCAGGACAAGAAGATTCAGAGGGTAGGGGGGCGGGAGGAGATAGAGATTGATGCACGCATAATTGCAGCTACAAATACCGACCTGCAGAAGGCAGCAAAAGAGGTTAAGTTCAGAGAAGACCTTTATTACCGGATAAGCGTTATAAGCATAGAACTGCCGCCACTCAGGCAGCGCGGTGATGACATCTTACCCCTTGCCAACAGTTTTCTCACGAGGTTTAATTATATTCACAAGAAGAATATTAAAGGCTTCAGTCCAGAAGCCATAAGTGCAATTGAGTTGTATGAATGGCCGGGAAATGTGAGGGAGCTTGAAAACAAGGTCCAGCGAGCAGTGGTAATGGCAGATGATAAGCTGATAAGGCCCCACGACCTCTTATTAAGAATGCCAGAAATGAGTGTATTTTCCTCGAATAATTCTCCTATTACCCTGAGGGATATTCGCCAGAAGGTAGAGTTTGTGATGATACAGAAGGCGCTTGTGAGAAATGCATGGAATATCACCAAGACAGCCGAGGAACTCGGTATAAGCAGGGCAACGCTTCACGAACTCATAGATAAATACGGGATCAAGGTCGGAGAGGAATGAAGAAGAACCAAACGGGTCTTCAAGTCTTCAAAAATATACAATGTGTATCGCCTGTGATACAATTGTCCCGATTACATATATTCCCCCTTGTCTGCTCAATGTTTTGGCTTGATTCATAACAGGTGTATCCTTTA
>JBFMAM010000255.1:0-3262 GCA_040755805.1 Nitrospirota bacterium | reverse complement strand
ATTAAAAACTCGAATCATTTATTCTTAAAATCCCCCCTTCATCCCCCTTTTCCAAAGGGGGAGTTTATGTTACCAAATGTGCACTCGATGTCATTCCCGCTTGTCGGTTCCGAATGCTTTCGGGATTCAAAGGGAACCTCTGTCAACTCATTTCAAAAGAAAGATTCCGGATAAGCCGGAATGACAGGAAATCGAATTTATGGTCTTTTTAGTATTTTCGAGTCAATGACGAAAATTTGCAAAACTATAGTAAAATTATATCTATATAAAGTGTGAAGAGATGTGGAGAATATTGAAAGATAAAAAGCACTGGATTAATATTATACTCTTCTTTGCTGGCGTTGTTATTGTAGTTTTATATAGCATCTGTGAGGAATCATGCAGATATCTAAGAGGTTCTATCTTTAACATAGACCTTAAATACCTAGGGCTCTTTTATATGGGAATATTAACTCTCTTTAATATCCTCAAAAGAGAATTAATCTTCCTATTTTTGCTATCTCTGGGCACGGGTGCAGAGTTATACCTTATAGGTTTTCAGATAAAGAACAGTATTTATTGTTCCTACTGTCTATTGTTTGGTGCCATTATTTTTCTTCTGTTCTTATTAAACTTTGAAAGGACTAAAAAAGTACTTATAATCATCTCTATAGTTATTGGGTTCATCATGTTTTCATTTTTATTTGAAAGTTCGGTTACCCCTGTTTATGCAGAGGAACGTAGATTTACAATCAACGTTCCAGAGGATATTCTTCTGCCTTCTTTTGGTAATAGCCAGGTAAAGGTAAGATTATACACCGACTATTTCTGCGGCCCCTGTAAATCTCTGGAACCACAATTAGAACATATAATTACTGATTTAGTCAAAAAGAATATCATAACCATTGCATTTATTGATACTCCAATCCATGCCAAGACCACTCTATATGCAAGGTATTTTCTTTATATCTTAAACGAGAAGAATGAGCTTGTTCGTGCCCTTCGTGCGAGGGCTGTTCTATTTGATGCAGCAAAAAACAAGATAACCGAAAAGGAAAAATTAGAAGCATTTCTGAGGAAAAAGGGTGTAAAATTCAAACCCTTTGACACAAAGCCTACGTTCAGTGTTTTGAGTAGTTATCTAAAGGAAGATAGAATCGATGCAACGCCTACCTGTGTAATATGCAGCGGAGGAAAGAAGGATAGGTTCACAGGCCCTCTCGATATCATAAAAGCCCTTAACCGTCTAAGGGAAAGCTCACCCCGTTAGAAACAATGTTTCTAACGGGGTAAAGATGGCCGTTTTCTCAAGATGACTTTAAGGGCCTCCAGAGAGGCCAAGACAAAAAGACCAAAGCCGAGAATCATACCTATATCTTGAGCTGAAGGTCTCGATATTCCGAATGCATCTCGTACATATGGGATATGGATAAGAACTGAAATCAGTACAAGCTCCCACACAAGTGCCAGAATGAGCCACTTATGAGGAGAGACCTTGAAGATGCTGTATTTCATCGAACGGAAACTAAGGGCGATAATAAGCTCCACGAGTATAAATACAAAGAATACCCTGGTTCTTGCCAAATGTAGGTCCGGGTAGCTGTTGAAGAATACCCAGAGAAAGAATGGGCATTCTATGAGCACAGCCAGCAGTATGAAAGCCCTTACATCCCATGAAAAGACACTTTCCTGAGGGTCTCTCGGAGGCCTCTGCATTATGTCTGGTTCGGGTGGAGCTACACCGAGGGCAAAGGCTGGAAGCCCATCGGTTGCCAGATTTACATAAAGGATGGCTGCCGGTAAAAGCGGTAAGACCTCTGGGCCCATTAAAAGAACTACACCTCCGATGACTATCACTTCAGTAATGTTACATCTTAAAAGATAGGTGAGGTATTTTTTGATGTTATCATATATCCATCTGCCTCTTTCGATGGCCCTTACTATGGTGGCAAAGTTATCATCGCTAAGAATGACGTCTGCGGCTTCTTTCGCCACATCTGTGCCCCTAATACCCATAGCTATACCTATATCTGCATGCTTCAGGGCAGGGGCATCATTGACCCCATCGCCTGTCATAGCAACTACCTCGCCCCGTTTCTTCCATGCCTTCACTATCTTTAGCTTATCTGAAGGTGAAACCCTTGCATATACGCTCACGTTACTGACGATAGCATCAAACTCCTCATCACTCATACTCTGCAATTCCTCACCCGTAAGCACTATGTCTCCTTCGGAGTATATTTCCATTTCTTTTGCTATGGCGAGTGCGGTAAGCTTATGGTCGCCTGTTATCATAATAGGTCTCATCCTGACCTGTTTACACACCTTTACGGCCTCTATGGCCTCGGGTCTCGGTGGGTCTATCATTCCCACAAGGCCGAGAAAAGCCAGGTCCTTCTCGACATATGCCTCTTCCGCATTGTCCGAGTTCAGTTTCTTAAAGGCAACTGCCAGAACCCTCATAGCACGAGAGGTCATCTCAATATTGGCCTTTAGTATCCGCTCCTTCTCACCATCAGTCATATCCTTAATGTCATTATTTTTCATGACAGAGGAACAAAAGCCAAGGACAATTTCAGGCGCCCCTTTAAGGAAGACCATCCTTTCTCCCTCAGGAGTAGAATGTACGGTAGTCATACGTTTTCTCTCTGAGCTAAAAGGCACTTCATAAAGCCGTGGCCACCTTAGCCTCATCTCATGGTAATCAAGTCCTGCCTTTTTAGCTGTTACAAGAAAGGCCGCTTCCGTAGGGTCACCCTTTATGAACCACTTACCTCCTTTCTCTTCGAGACTTGCATCGTTACAAAGAAGCCCGCCCATTAATAAAAGGGGAAAGGGATCACTTTCAGCCACATCCAACGCCTTTCCTGAGCTCAAAAACTCGCCCTTTGGTTCGTATCCCGCACCTGTAACCTCGATATATCTGTCTGCTATAAAAATCTCTCTAATGGTCATCTCTCCTTTCGTAAGTGTGCCAGTTTTGTCAGCACAAATAACGGTAGTGCACCCGAGGGTTTCGACTGCGGGCATCTTCCTTACAAGGGCGTTTCTTTTTGCCATCTCATGCATACCGATAGCTAAAGCACCGGTCACAATAGCCGGCAGTGCCTCAGGCACAGCGGCTACAGCGAGGGCTACCCCGAACATCACCACTGAAATGACAAATTCGAACTCTATCCTTCCTTTGAATGATTCCCTCAGGATACTTATTCCTATCACAAGAAGGCATATACCGAGGGCTGTTATGCCTAGCCACTTCCCTATCTCCTCAGTCCTTTTTTCG
>JBFMAM010000254.1:0-3281 GCA_040755805.1 Nitrospirota bacterium | reverse complement strand
CGGAATTATTTTCCGCCAGCAGAATCCCTGTGATCACTGGTTTTAAAATTTTTCCGCCGGAATTAATAAAGAGTCATCTATAGTATTCTGGTGGCGGAATACTATTTTCAGGCGGCGGAGTTTTCTACAGTTCGACAGGATTATTTTTGCTTTTCGAGCGCCATGACTTTTGCCCTGTGGCACTGATGCCGGTTTATAAAGTGTAGTGTAAATCGGAAGCTTCATCTGATGACTGTCATCTATCATCTGCAACTTTCATCTGATTTTTTTATAGTCATCTAATAATTTTCATCTGTCATCCGGAGTCATCCGGCTTTTTTAATATCTTTTAATGAGTGATCAAAGGTGTGATCAAAGTGATCAAAGATGTGATCAAGGTGATCAAATACTGATCAGAAATGTGAACAGGAGTAATTAAGGAGTGCAGCAGCTTTTATCACTCCGTATACTGGTATAGGCTCATAAAGTGCAGTAGTACAAGTCGTACAACAGTTGTACTTCCGGTATCCGGTATTCCAGGGCCTGTATACAGGTGAATACAGATGAATACAGGCTGTATTCGGTTTTGAAGTTTTTGTATTACAGGTAAAATCTTTGTAAATATAGAAGTTATAAGGGAGACTTTTAAAATTCTGGTAGGAAAGGATAAGTATTATGCAGGAATGGATTATTAAGTTAGGTCCTGTGGAGAGGACCAATCATTCAGAGAAGAAAGATTTTGCTGAAAGGGGAGCCCTGGCTCAGGTTAAAGAGTCTGTTGGAGAGATTATGGAAAAAGCAAAGTCTTTAATACCTCTTCTGGAGAAGGGTTTTACTGCCCCTTCCGGTTATGGAGCTCCGGAAGTGAAAGAAGACCCTCCTGAATATGAGGTAATGAGTTATGAACTTCCTGACGGAAGCTGGTTTTCAATTGTTAACTCGGGGACTTTCGGTTATAAGCTGGAGTGTAAAAGGGTATAGTTATTTTTCCGGATTGAGCCGTCGTCTGATTACTTCTGAAGTTTTGAATTGAACTATGTTTTTTTCAGGGATATGTATTATTTCTCCTGTTTCAGGGTGTTTTACAGTCTGGGCCGGTTTTGTTGTAACATGAAATTTGCCGAATCTTCTGAATTCTGATTTTCCTGTATAGACAATATCATCTGCAATCATATCCAGCGCTTCCTGAAGGAACCGGCGGCCTGTTCTTTTTGAAAGTCCGAGTTTTCTTGAAATTATATCTGCCATGACTATTTTAGAATGTCCCATAAGATATAAATTCAAGGAGTAATTGTTAGAATCCTTCGAGTGTATTCGAATATATCTGGAGGTGTGTTTATGACCTGGGATGAGATTCAGGAAAAAATTGAAAAGGAACTTATTGGCGGTTACAGCCCTGTTCAAATGAAATGGCTTCAAACGAAAGTAAAACTGGATTCGAAGAATATGAGGGAAATGTCAACGGAGGAGCTTAGAGGGTTTTTCAAGGGCCGTAGAGATGATGTTGATGATGCGTCCCTTATCCGGACTTTTATCTGGCAGTCTTATTTATTGCTCCTGGGGGAAGAGCTTAAGCCTTTAAAGGGTAATCTGCGGTCTTTCTGGTACAGGGAGTTGAGTCCTTTTTATAAATATCATAAGCTTCTTTTTACAGATGAAACCCGTGCTATGCCGGATGTATTCAGGGAAGCTTTTCCTGAAACAGAGGTACTTCTGGAATATGTTGCATCAATTATGGGAGTGAAAAAGGGAGCCGGAAATTATAATGCTCTTCTCCGCGGCGGATGGGGTAGAGAGCTTTATCTTGTTAATAAGATGGGTTTGTCTTTTGATGATTTTGTTTTGATGGGCTTTTTTCGTTTTCAGGATGAATTTGAGTTTCAGGATTCAAGGGAACATTTTCGTATTGTGGGGAGCAGGAGACCGAGACTTATTTTTTATACAGAGAAAGAGGGTCTCTTCTGGCTCTGTAAGGAGTTTGCAGATAAGTATGGTATTTCTGCTATGGCCTCTCATGGTGAGCCTGGCTATCTTACTCTGGAGTATTTTGCCGATAAGCTGAGGGCAAAGGGTGTGAGGAATATAGAAATTATAGCTCTTACAGATTATGACCCCTGGGGGTTTAATATTGCTGAGAGTTTCGGAGAAAAGCTTGCTGAGCCTGTATACGGTTTTAAGAGAGTGAATACAACTCATCTTACTTCCCTGGAATTGTTTGATAAGGATAAGCTTGATTATATAAAGAGGGATCTGAGCAAGGTGAGTTCTTCCAAGAAGAAGCAGGTTGCCGATTGGGTTAAGTTGACAGGTGGGATTAATGGAGAGGCTTACGGTGTTCATGTGGATCATGTGGAGTTTGACAGGGTAAGGGATGCTGTGGCCAGGTGGTATGAGAGTGTTAAGTAAGTATCGGGTGTACCCGTGGTAAATATGGTGTATTGTAACATACGGGTGGACTCGATGCATGGAGGCGGTAAAATGGTGTGCTGTAATATGCGGGTGAACCCGGTATTTGTTCGAGGGTGAATAGAATGGTTTTTGGCAGGTAGATAATTGAGGGTAGATGGGCTGTTTTTATGTGTTATAAATATCGGGTAGACTCGGTATTTGTATAGAAACTTCGGGTGCGCCCGATACTTATAAATTTTATCCCTAAAAAAGTATGGATTTTATATAGAAAGTATCGGGTGCACCCGGGTTTTTATGTGAAGAGACTTTCAGAAGTAAAATCAATTTAGAATAGTTCACCAAGTTTATCTTCAGGTATTCCATCAATATGTCGAACTTCTACCTCATCGAAGTAAATAGTACCACCCAGGCTTTGTATTGTAAGATAATCTGTAGCATCATTTATATAATTTGTGCCATCATTTTCCCCTATAGGAGTAGTAGACAGATAATAGCTAAAGTGATTATCATTACGTATAATCCTGACATAATACCATTGAGCTAAAGAATAACTTGTCAAATAAGTTCCTTCAGTTCCTTCAATTGTCAGATTTTTTTTAAAAACTAAGAGACGTTGTTTTACATAATCTCCTAGTTCCATATTAGACATAGGAGCCCAGAAAGGTGGTCGCCCATCGATAGGGATTGTTCTGATTCCTGGTACCAGGGAAATTTCTCCTCGATCATATTCACCTTCATAGTCTCCCGGATCACCTAAATCTGTATTTAGAATTTTTAATCTGATTTCATAGTGATTGTTCACTTGTAACATTCGGCAAGCTTGATTACCGATATTCGGGCCCCATTCATAATTAGGATCTGGCTCTACAGGATAAAGATTAAATCCAAATAGC
>JBFMAM010000253.1:0-3281 GCA_040755805.1 Nitrospirota bacterium | reverse complement strand
AAGGCCTCGCTTTTAAAGAGGCTATACAGTATTGTTCACAAAAATAATAAAAACGGAGTATTTATCAACTGAAAATTAGATCAATTTTGCTAAACTACAGTAATAATTAAAAGTAATGGTTTATCTTAATTCGAGTAGGTATCAAATGGGCACGTTTATTGCTTAATAAAATTATGACAATTACGTCAGCCTTAGTGTTAATCTTTAAATTTTAAAACAGAGAAAGGGGAAAGGAGGAAGAATTATGGAAGTCTAAGAGAGTTTTAGGCGGACTTAATTGTTCTAAAAATTCTAAAAAAGGGGGAAGCGTTATGAATTTTAGCAAAGCCTTGATAAATGTACTTTTAGCAATGTTTCTGTCTTTATGCTTAGCCGTTCCTGCTATGGCAGGAGACCCAACAATAGAGGAGCTTAAAGGGGAGATAGAGAAGCTTCAGAAGAAAATAGAAGGATTAGAGAAAAGGCAGACCACAACCGAGACTAAGACTGCTGAAACCGAAAAGAAAGTTGCAGAAGAATTAAAGAAAAAGGTTGAGGTTGGAATCGGTTGGAAGACAGGCTTTTATCTGAAGACCCCTGATGAGAATTACATGCTTACAATTAGACTTGCTCTTCAACAACATTACACCTACCTGCGTTATGATGATTCTGTGAATGCTAATCCAGAAGACAAAAGCAACTTCTATATAAGGCGTGGAAGGGTTCTTTTTTCGGGCAATGCTCCGAATAAGGATTGGGCGTATTTCTTCCATGTCCAGCTTGAACCAACAGGTGCAGTTAATCTGCATGATGCTAATTTCACATGGAAAAAATATCCGTATTTCCAGGTTCAGATTGGCCGCGCAAAGATTCCCTATACCTTAGAGTTCTGGCAGTCCGGATTACTTGAAAACGGTGTTGACAGAAGTATCTTCACAGGAGAGCCGGAAGGCAACTGGCCAGGTGGGAATGCATCTTTTGCTGTAAGCACTGAGGATAGCGTGACAAAATTTCCTACAGGGGGTTTGACTCCATTCAGGTCACAGGGGGTCCAGCTCCAGGGTGATATCAATATGGCCGGGCAGAAGGGATTTCTTCAGTATTGGGCCGGTGTTTTTAATGGATGGAATAAGAAAGGTACTTTCAATACAGACGATGCATTGCTATACGTAGCAAGAATTTCTATCAATCCATTTGGTAAATATAATCTTTTCCTGTCAGGGGACGTAGATTACAGTAAGACCCCGAAGCTCTGCCTCCTTGCCGCAACAATATATAACAGTGAGAGGTTGACGCAAGTTAAAAGTGCAACAACTGGTACGGCGACAACTGTCGGCGCTTATGATGCAAAAACAACGGGCTATACATTTGGTGAGGTCTTCAGGTATAAAGGTTTCTCCCTTGATGCTGACTATGCATATGAAAGATTCGAACAGGATAGGGAAGGTGGAGACACATTCGATAGATGGGGTTACAGAGTTAACGCAGGTTATTTCTTTATACCGAAGAAATGGGAAGTAGTCTTGAGACATGGCTATGTTGAACGTATTGATGACAACACTAAGGAGAAGTCCCTCGCATCCGGTCTTGGACTGGTATCAGTCGGAGGTGGCTCAAGTAACGCTATTGAAGATAACCTCCAAGAATACTCTGTCGGCCTGAATTATTATATTGATAAACACTGGCTTAAGATCTTCGCAGATTACAGTTATTTAGTGCGCGAGTTCGAAGCAGTGCCGGGTGAGACACTTGATGATGATGAACAGGCTGATAACAGGTTCAGGATAATGGCGCAGTGGTTCTTTTAGTCAATTAACAGCGAACCGCGGGCAACTCCGTGATTCTCTAATTTTGAGGTTTTTTGGATATTATGCTGAAGGATATATGTAATGCTGATGAAATATTGAATAATCTTATAACAGATTGCCACGTCGCTAACCCTTCTCGCAATGACAGAAAAGTGTTGTCGATATTAGGTTTGTCATTGCGAGCGAGCGTGGCAATCTGTTAGGGTGGACATTTTTGATTCCGAAGGAGGATTAAACTTTATGGGAGTTAAAGATAACATACTCTCAAGACGGGATTTTCTAAAGTTTAGTGGTGGCTTTTTAGCCTCCTCTTCCATACTGGACTTAGACCGCGATCTGGGCTTTTTGGTCCCATCTGCCGAGGCTGCTCAACCTAAAGAAGAGGAAACAAAACTCTACGGTGAGTGCGGTGTATGCAGTATGGGCTGCGCCTATATCGCTTATGTACGAAATGGCCGGATAGTCCGTCTGGAAGGCAATCCGAAGGATCAGATTGCCGAGGGAAAATTATGTGTGAAAGGTAATGCAAGCCTGAATATTCTGTATGATCCGGACCGGCTTAAATATCCTATGAAGCGAACTAACCCTCAAAAGGGTATCGGCGTGGATCCGAAGTGGGTAAAGATCACATGGGATGAGGCCATTGGTATGGTAGCCACTAAATTTAAGGATGTCATTGCAAAAGATGGTCCCCAGGCTATTGTTATATTTGCCAGGCCAAAGCCACATCTTAAGCATTTTGCTAAATCTATAGGTACGCCGAATCTTCTTACCCATCACAGCGCCTGCGATGTTACCCACGATATCGTATGGGAGAGCATGGTCACGGGTGAGGGCAAAGGAAGGCCTTTCACAGGAGACTACGAGAATTCAAGATACATTCTTTCTTTCGGCTGGGATGGTCCCGGGAAGTCCAAGAATAAATGGGGAAGAGCAGTAAACAATGCCTTGGAGAAGGGGGCAAAGCTCGTGGTCTTTGACCCCCGCCTTTCTATTACCGCCTCTAAGGCCCACGAATGGATACCCATTAAACCCGGCACTGACCTTGCGGTGCTTCTGGCAATGATCAGGACAATAATTATTGAGAACCTCTTCGATCATGAGTTCATATCTAACTATACCACCGGTTTTAACGAGCTTAAAGAGAGGGTTCAGCAATACACCCCTGAGTGGGCTGAGAAGATTTCCGATGTTCCTGCCGGTACTATTGTGCGCATTGCCAGAGAGTTTGCTACCACAAAACCCGCTGTGGTTGCATCCCATAAGAGGGATGCAGGCGGCCCTCTATATCGTAATTCCTTCAGGACAGCACAGTGCTTTATCATCATGAATACGCTGGTAGGGAGTATAGATAGGCCCGGAGGACGTATCCTCGATCGGAAACCGAAGCTCCCTAAAGAAGGGGATTTCATTAAATACCCTGAATATCCTAAAGCAGTTAAAGAACGTATTGATGGCATGGAGAAGTATCCTCTGACAAAAAAAGCTAATTTT
>JBFMAM010000252.1:0-3292 GCA_040755805.1 Nitrospirota bacterium | reverse complement strand
ATTTTGGTTCATGCATAGGAAATTATAAACCACAGAGACACTGAGACACAGAGATTTAAGAACATAAATTTTAAAAAACTTATAAATTATTTTTATTTTTCTCTGTGCCCTCTGTGTTCTCTGTGGTTAAATTAAGGTTTTTGTGAACTATTTCTTCTCCTTCAAATACTGAAATATCTGAATCCTGTTATTATAGGAATCAGCCACATAGACCCTATCTTTTTCATCTATAAAAACACCGGCAGGAAGAATCATCTCTCCCTTTCCACGGCCCGTGTTTCCAAAGCCGAGAAGCAGCCTTCCGTCCCTGTCAAATATCTGGACATTATCAAAATGTGCATCAGCCACATATATGTGGCCCTCAGAATCCGCTGCAATACCCTTTGGTTTTGAAAAATCCCCTGAGCCATCACCATGTTTTCCGAAGGCAGAAAGGAAATTTCCATCTCTGTTAAATATCTGAACCCTGAAGTTAAGCGAATCTGTAATATAGAGAAGTCTATCTCTGCCTATGAAGATATTTGTCGGATAGTTAAAATCACCTTTCTCAGTGCCATTCTTACCAAAGCTGAAGAGGAATGTACCGTCCTTTTTCGCAAATACTAACACACGATGGCCATGGGTATCAATTGTATAAATTCTATCTTCATCAATCGCAATACCTGCTGGCCTTATGAATAACTCAGGTGTTCCTATCTCCCTCAGATATTTACCTTCTTTATCAAACACGAGGACCCTCTTAAGCACGGAATCCGAGAGATATATCTCCCCATTTCTGTCAACCGCAACACCGATAGGTGATATAAGCTCCTCTCCCTTCACCTTTTTTATCTGGAGATATCTTCTCTCCTTCATGTCAAAGACGTGTAGAAGATGGGTGCCAGGGTCTGTCACATAGATTCTGTCAGAATCAGCAAATACACCATAGGGCCTCAGTATCATCTCTTCTATCCCTTCTTTACCGAAGATGGAATCTATTGTCCTTTTGAACCAGGATTTCTTCACCCCTATGTCCGATGGCCCTGAAATGCTTCCTAGATATTGAATCCTCGGCGTCTGGGGAGGAGGAGGCCAGACAAGATCCGAATTCCGAATTCCGAATTCCGAATTCCGAATTTCGAATTCTGTCCCGGCACAACCAACGACTGCAATGATAATAGCGTATAGCGTATAGCGTATAGCGTGTAACATCAAAACGGTCTCCTCAGCTTCATATAAAGGTGTTTGAACTCTGTAGTTATAGAACCCTCCCCTATCTTCGAAACACTGTATTCTAAAGAAAGGGATAATCTTCTCCATGTATAATAGAGGTCGAGCTGATAATCCCTTGTCTTCATGCCATATCCTCTTCCCTCAATGCCATCCCATCCATTGCCCCACCATCCTTTGCTCCACCATTCTTCCCTCCACCACGCTAAGAAGGAAAGGTTTCTGAAGATGGGATAATTAAATCGCCCTTCGTAATAGTATCTCTCTATCTCCCTTTCGTTAGTCTCTCCAGTGGTATAGCCGGCCTTCAGGGTGGCTGTTCCTCTCCTTCTGATAGGATACACAGCTTCTCCCGTCAGGGAATAATGTCTGATCTTCTGTGCCCATTGCTCTGCACGTCCCTTAGCTATTGAGTCGCCATTTGTTGAGTCGAGAAAATTACCTTCTGTTTCTACAGTCCAGTAGGCCCTTCCCGGTCCCCTTCCGCTCACCCCTGTCCTGAGCCTGTGTTCAGTAGTCTCTTGTTCCAATGTCTTAACTGCCTTTTTTAAAGTCTTATACTTATAAGTATAGTCATATACCCTGTAGTCGAAGTCATAAATCGTATATATCCTACCCCACCTGAGTTTTCTTGTTGCGAGTCCAAGGCCGAGACTGTAATCTTTAAAATCCCCTTTTATCTCATCCTTTCTGAAAGAAAGTCTGGTGTGCGATGTAAAATCTAAATCAGCGATAGGCCTCCTGTAGTTCAGGCTGGCGCCAAGGGCGTATGAACTACTTCTCATCCCATCCCATTCAGTAAGGCTATAGTTGAGGGAGGCCGTGCTATTAAGCCTATCTGTAAACCTGTAACCCCATGTACCCATCATGTTATAGGTAGCTGTCTTTGTTATTTCTTCCGCATATTGATAATAACGGTAGCTATGATTAAAACGTCTATAGGGTTTTAACTCAAGGTTAGCATCGAAGCTGAACAACTTAGAAACTTCATCATCTGAGTACTGGAAGGCGGTTCGAAGAATATCTCCGTTTTTTATAACAGTATCCATATCCCCTCTTATATACTGAGCCTTATAACTTCTGATAGGACCTGAATAGTCTAAAAAATCACCTCCCAATGTATACCTCGTTCTTATGGCCTTCAGGGTTCCAGTTATGCTGAAGCCAAACCTGTCGGTCTCTGTCTTTTTGGGCTCCAACCCAGAGCTATAGTCCCAGTGATCGTACTCAATTCTCATAGTTGGAAGTCTCCTTTTTGTAATCCTTAGCCTCGTCCCGTAAGAATTGGAACTGACATCATAAGGGGCGGTAGTCCAACCCTCTATAGTAGAGTCAATCTTCGTGGCATAAATATCTAAGGAGATAGGTCTGTATGGGAGGAATGTGGTCAAGAGGTCATAATTTATATCCCTTGCCTCCCCTGTAGTTCCTGCTTTACCTTTTATCTTTCCATCCCTGAAGGTTACACTTGTGGAAAAGACCGCAAGCCTCGGATGGTATATATAACCATGAAGGCCAAGTGTATAACGCTGCTCAAAGGCTGCCCATCCGCTCTTTGTCTCCGTTCTAGCATAAGTTGATGTAATGCTATAATCGCGGTAGCTAAGCTCTACAAGACCTGTAAGACGAAATCTTCTCGGATAAACTACCCTCATCTGGGCATCAGCCCCTTCAGGTATAATTATCATAGAGAAAAAAAGAAAAAGTGCGAGTAAACATAAGGCTACCCTTATCGGTTCCCTAAAGGTCATGCATAGGTTTGTGCAAGAATTATACCAAACATTCGTAGGACGGTTAACCCCGTTAGAGATATTATCTCTAACGGGGTTAACCGTAACCTTTTGACGTTACCGTTCTTTTAAGTATTGAAAGACTTGTATCCTTCTGTTAAATGTATCAGAAACGTAGATTCTGTCCTCTCTATCTATATACATTCCTGTTGGGAGGTAAAACTCACCAGGGTTCCTTCCCACATTCCCTACCCAGAGGAGGAGACTTCCGTCTTCGTTAAATATCTGGAAGTTATTGAATGAGGAATCCACCACATAGACATGGCCCTCTGAGTCTACTCCTATACCATTTG
>JBFMAM010000251.1:0-3294 GCA_040755805.1 Nitrospirota bacterium | reverse complement strand
TGATATTGATAGTTCATTCTCAGGTTCGAGGTTCAAGATATCATTCCGGGGCAGGAGTTATGATGTTTTATCTCATCTGATAGGTTTGCCGAATATATATAACATTATGTCTTCAGTTGGTGTATCAATCTCAATAGGAATCCCGTGGGAAATAATTCTTGAAGGCATAAGGAAGGCAGGCAATATTACAGGCAGGTTCGAAAAGATTGACCTCAGTCAGGACTTTCTATGCATAATTGACTATGCACATACAGAGGATGCACTCGAGAGGCTGATAAATACAGCGAGAGAACTTGTAAAAAATCCCCCCTTACCCCCCTTTACTAAAGGGGGGCATGGGGGGATTAATAACTCCGAACTCCGAACTCCGAACTCTTCATCTCGAATTATAACTGTCTTCGGGTGTGGAGGAGACAGGGACCGTGGTAAGAGACCTCGGATGGGTGCAGTAGCAACGAGGCTTAGTGACTTTGTAATTATAACTTCTGACAATCCAAGGTCTGAAGAACCATCCGAAATCATTAAAGAGATTGAAGGTGGGACAGTAAGGAGGAACTATCTCATAGAGCCTGACAGGACAGATGCAATCAGGAAGGCGGTAAGTATGGCGGATGATGGCGATGTCGTTCTTATCGCAGGCAAAGGGCATGAAGATTATCAAGAGATCAAAGGTGTAAGGTATAGATTTAATGACAAGGATGTTTTTGAAAAGGCAATCAAGGATAAATTAAAAATTCAAAATTCTAAGCACGAAATCCTAAACAAGCACAAATAACCAATCCTGAACTTGATTCAGGACAAAACAGTTTTGAGCCTTTGAATTTAGAATTTGTTTCGGATTTAGTCCTGAATTAAATTCAGGATCGAATTTAGAATTTAGATCTGTTTAGGTTTATATGGGGACTTTAAAAGTAGAAGAAATAGTTAAAGCAACAGGCGGGCAGGTTATCTGTGGTAATTCTGATGCCTTTACAGGGGTATCTATAGATTCAAGGACAATAAAAGAAGGTGAGTTATTTGTTGCACTCAGAGGTAAGAGACTTGACGGACATGATTTTCTTCATGAAGCATTGAAGATAGGAGGCGGTGCTTTAGTAAATTTTCCTCCAACAGGACCAGTAAAGGATAGGACAATAATTTATGTGAAAAACGCACTAAGGGCCCTTCAGGATATTGCGCGTTATATGCGTTTAAAGAGGGATATTCCTGTGGTTGGTATAACAGGCTCTAATGGCAAGACAACAACAAAAGAACTCACAGCCTCAATCTTGAGTACAGGATACAGGGTGCTGAAAAATACGGGTAATCTAAATAACCATATAGGACTTCCGTTGAGCCTGACAAGAATAAGCGAGGCAGACGCGATTGTTGTGCTCGAGATGGGTGCGAGTACCCCTGGTGATATAAAGGAGTTATGCGAAATAGCAGTGCCAGATTACGGTGTTTTAACTAATATAAGCCTGGCCCATCTTGAGGGACTTAAAGATATTGAGACAATAAGAAAGACCAAATTTGAACTCCTCGATTATATCAGGTTAGCTGTTGTGAACGCTGATGATTCTTTTTTGATGGAAGGTATCCATGCATACGGGTTTAAAGGCAGATTAATCAGATACGGGATAAAAAATTATGCCGAAATCCATGCTACTGATATAAGACTTTATGAAAAGGGTTCGAGCTTTTATTTATATACTGGTAAAGATAAATCTATAGAAGTCCATCCAAAGATAGCAGGGAGATTTAATATTTACAATATTCTTGCAGCTGTCTCGGTTGGCCATTACTTTAACATCGACCTATTGGATATGAAAAATGTGATTGATTCTTTTACAGGTGTGCCAATGAGGCTCGAACTCAAAGAACTGAATGGTATTAATATTATAAGTGATATGTATAATGCGAACCCGGCTTCAATGGAAGAGGCCATAAATGAGCTTGTCAGACTCAAGAAAGGAAGGGTAATCGCTGTTCTGGGCGATATGCTGGAACTTGGATCTTATGAAGACGAGGCCCATAGAAGACTCGGCAGGTGGATGTCAGAATTTCCGATTGACATTTTTATTGCAGTGGGACCACTGATGTCTTTTGCTGCATCGGAGTTCACAGGTAGTGTTTATAAATTAAAGAGTGCTATTGAGGCAAGAGAGCTGTTAAGGAATATATGTAAAGAAGGAGATACAGTTCTGATAAAGGGTTCGAGGGGAATGAACATGGAGAAGGTTCTGGGGGCATAACATGCTATATAGTCTTTTATACAGCCTGCATGACTGGTTTTCACCTCTGAATGTCTTCAGGTATATCACATTCAGAACCTCACTCGCTGTGCTTTCAGCAATAGTTTTTTCGCTGATACTCGGCCCATGGATTATAAATAGACTGAAGAGATTAAGTGTAACCCAGCAGATAAGAGAGGACGGTCCCGAGACCCATATGGGCAAGGCAGGCACTCCTACAATGGGCGGAGTTCTTATTGTTCTCTGTATACTCCTC
The DNA here is from genome assembly GCA_040755805.1 of Nitrospirota bacterium. GTDB lineage: Bacteria > Nitrospirota > Thermodesulfovibrionia > Thermodesulfovibrionales > SM23-35 > JBFMAM01. Next base: position 804 of record JBFMAM010000251.1, on the reverse strand, counting down.
TCGATTTTCATGTGGGGAGACCTAAAAAATATGTATGTCTGGACCATGATTGTTTCACTTGCAGGTTTTGGAGGTATCGGTTTTATTGATGACTATTTGAAGGTCATAAGGAAGAATCATAAGGGTCTCAGGGCACGCTACAAGTTTGGGATTCAGATGGCCCTTGCGCTTTTAATCGGTGTCATCCTCATGAACCCAAAAGACCCGTATGCAGATGTATTGAGCATCCCATTTTTTAAGAAATGGCTTATTGATCTCGGATGGTTCTATATACCATTCTCAATAATTGTGATTGTAGGCGCATCGAATGCGGTCAACCTTACAGATGGTATAGATGGGCTTGCAATAGGGCTTGTGGCTGTTGCAGTCCTTGCTAATGGCGTACTTGTTTATATCTCAGGACATAAGGGATTGGCAAACTATCTGCAGGTCCTTTACCTACCGGGTACCGGAGAGCTAACTGTTTTCTGTGGCGCAATGTTCGGTGCCTCACTCGGATTTCTCTGGTACAACTCCTATCCTGCAGATGTTTTTATGGGTGACGTGGGTTCGCTCGGGCTCGGGGGTTCACTCGGAACCCTAGCAGTAATAACAAAGCATGAGATAGTCCTCGCATTAGTAGGTGGAATCTTTGTTATAGAGACAATTTCTGTCATATTGCAGGTGGTATCCTTTAAGCTTACTGGTAAAAGGGTGTTTAAAATGGCTCCTATTCATCACCATTTTGAATTAAGAGGGTGGCCTGAACCAAAGGTGATTGTGAGATTCTGGATAGTCGGAATAATGCTGGCTTTATTAAGCCTG
>JBFMAM010000250.1:0-3334 GCA_040755805.1 Nitrospirota bacterium | reverse complement strand
ACCTGCCTTGGAAATAATAACTGGTGAGAGTTAAGATTAATTCCCTTTAAAAACTTTTCATAAAGAACTCTCTCATGGGCAGCATGGTGGTCTATAAGTGTAAGCCCGCCTTTCCCTGAAATAGCAATAAATGTGTCTCCAAGGTATATGAATGGTAACGATACCTTGTATACAAGCTCGAGGTTTTCGGACACCACAGCATCGTAAGGAGTAAGTGGTAAGGAGTAAGGGGTTGAGTATGTGTCCAAAGACGGTTCAGAATAGTCCATTACTGGTATTTCTGTAAATTGTTTTACATATTCAGTTCGCTCTCCTCTTATAGCTTCTCTAATGCTGCTATTAACAAAGTGATAGACTGATTCTTTATCCTCAAATCTGACCTCGCGTTTTGTGGGGTGGACATTAAAGTCTACCTTCTTAGGGTCAATATCGAGGAAGAGAAAAAAGATAGGATGTTTATCATGGGGAAGTATTCCTTCATACGCCTTATATACTGCATATGTGATTGAATGATCCTTTATTGGACGCCTGTTTAAAAAGATGAACTGATGGGCCTTGCTATTTCTGAAATTATCACCTTTTGTGACAAACGCCTTAATTCCCATATCAATCCCCCCTTGCCCCCCTTTAATAAAGGAGGGTAAGGGGGGATTATTAATCTCAATCAGGTATTCAAGGAACTCGTCTCCATATACCTGCATGATACGTTCTCTCGGGCCTGATGATAGAGGAAGGGTCATGGTTTCCTGATTGTCAGATATAAGCCTGAAGCCTATCTCCCAGTGAGAAAGGGCTTCCTTTGTAACAGTATCTATTATATGAAAAAGCTCCGTGCTGTTTGATTTAAGGAACTTCTTCCTTGCAGGGGTATTGAAGAATAAGTCCCTGACCTCAATTGATGTCCCGAAGGAGGGCACCTCTTTTATTTCCTTAATCTCTCCGCCCATTATCTCAATGAAAACACCCGCGGGAGAGTCTTCCATCCCTGTAATGAGCCTGACTTTTGAAACAGAGGCAATGGATGAGAGAGCCTCGCCTCTGAATCCCATAGTCCTTATATTGAAGAGGTCTTCTTCGCTGAAAAGTTTACTGGTTGCGTACCTTTCGAAGCATAGAAGGGCGTCTTCTTTATCCATACCTGTACCATTGTCTGAAACCTTTATGAGTCGCTTACCACCGTAGAGAACGTCTATCCTTATATCGGTACTTCCTGCGTCAATCGAATTCTCTATCAGTTCCTTTACGACAGAAGCAGGTCTTTCGATAACCTCTCCTGCTGCAATCTTGTTCCTTAAATCAGGTGGGAGGATCTTAATTTGTGACATAAGACATTTTAAAAGTAGGACAACAGTAAGTCAATCTATGGTATATTTATCAAGATTGTACCAGGGAGGTAATTTATGAATATAAAGGCTTATGTTCTGAATAAAGCTAAGGAGGCAAAAGAAGGTGCGAGGGCACTTGCGAAGGCATCTTCAAAACAGAAGAATCTCGTACTTTTCAAAATGGCTGAGGCCCTGAAAAATGGGTCAAAAGAGCTTATTTCAGAGAACAAAAAAGATATAAGATTTGCTGAGGAAAAGGGTCTTTCAAAGGCATTAATTGACAGGCTGACCTTGAACGAAAAACGCATCACCGAAATGTCACAGGGGCTTATCGAGGTCGCTGGCATGCCTGACCCTGTAGGCGAAATAACAAAGATGTGGCAGAGGCCAAATGGTATGACGGTTGGAAGAATGCGCGTGCCAATAGGTGTAATAGGGATTATTTATGAAGCAAGGCCGAATGTCACAGCAGATGCGGCGGGCTTGTGTCTTAAGGCAGGTAATGCCGTTCTCCTCAGGGGAGGCTCTGAAGCTATCAACTCAAACAAAGCGATTGTGAATCTCTTAAGGTATACTGCAAAAAAACATGGGATTCATGAAGGGGCTATAACCTTTATTGATATCCCTGAAAGAGAGGCGGTTATGGAGATGCTCAAGCTTGAAGGTATTATTGACCTGATTATACCGAGAGGGGGCGAAGGGCTTATCAGGTCTGTTACTGAAAATTCGAGGATACCTGTACTCAAGCATTATAAGGGTGTCTGCCATGTGTTTGTTGATAGGGATGCTGATTTAAAGATGGCAGAAGAGATATGCTTTAATGCAAAGGTCCAGAGACCCGGCACCTGTAACGCAATGGAGACAATGCTTGTAGATAAGAAGATTGCAAAGGCTTTTCTGCCGGTTATGATAAAAAGGTTCAAAGATGCAGGTGTGAGACTGAAGGGATGTCCTGAAACAAGAAGGATAGATTCATCTCTTGAAAAGGCTCAGGAAGAGGATTTCTATAATGAATATCTTGACCTTATATTGAATGTGAAAATTGTTGAAGATATAAATGATGCTATGGCACATATCGCAAAATATAGTTCCTCACATTCTGATGCTATTGTGACAAAGGATTATGATAAGGCTATGAGATTCTTGAAAGAGGTGGATTCCTCTGCTGTCTTTGTAAATGCCTCGACACGACTTAATGATGGCTATCAGTTTGGCCTTGGAGCTGAGATAGGCATATCAACTGATAAAATACATGCGAGGGGGCCGATGGGTCTTGAGGAGCTGACCTGTACAAAGTTCATAGTCTTGGGAAATGGACAGTTGAGAGAATGACAACATGATCCAAGATGCAGGATACAGGATGCACGATAAAAGACAGATATCATGCATCGTGCATCGTGTATTATGTATCATGTATCTTGTAGCTTAGATGAAAATCGGTATATTTGGCGGGACATTTAACCCTATACACTATGGTCACCTGAGAGCTGCTGAGGAAATCAGGGAAAGGCTTGAGTTCGATAAGATTATATTCATCCCTTCAGGAAACCCACCTCTCAAAAGCCGAGAGCTTGCAGATGCAGAACACAGGTATAAGATGACGGAACTTGCTATAGCTAAAAACCGTTTTTTCGAAATTTCGGATATTGAGTGTAAAAGGCAGGGCAAATCCTACACTGTTAATACAACAGAAGAACTTCGGGATATCTATCATGGCATAACCTTATACTTCATCCTCGGAATAGATGCCTTCCTCGACATACCTAACTGGTGGCACCCTGAGAGGCTCATCAGCCTTACGGATTTTGTCGTTATCCCAAGGCCATCCTTCAGGTTCATTGACCTTTTATCATCTCCGTACGTATATGCAGACAAAGGTACCCTTGAAAGGCTTGATGTATTTGAAATCGAATCATATACTGCAAAACTCAAAAGTAACAGGGATATGATAGCCCTTAGTCTTCCTCTTATAGATATATCCGCAACCCAGATAAGGAGACTGGCCAGAG
>JBFMAM010000249.1:0-3334 GCA_040755805.1 Nitrospirota bacterium | reverse complement strand
AGTGTCGAACTGCTGAAATATGAACCTTTCGCAGAAGGAATTATTGAAATAAATAAACCTAAAAAAGCATCTCCTGTCCTTTGATCTCTTTCCTTTCCATTTCCTCAAAGATCTTTATCTTCCCATACTCCCCGTCAAAACCAGGTGCAATGCACACATTCCCTGATCGCATCCTCGATATGGCCTCCGATAGAATGGGTGAACCTGCTGATTCGATGTCAGAAATAGAAGACTCCATAAGTATTCTGAATTCATTACCGAGGCTTTTGAGAAGTCTAAAATATTCCGCCTCGACCGTCTTACTATTAACACCTACCTTCAGGGTCTCTGCAATAATCTCAGCCAACGGGATTATAGAATAATACAGTGGTGCACCTTCTGGCTTGAAACCGTCTGCCCTGTCAGCAAGTTTTTCAACCCTGTGCATAACACCAACTGTCACCTTTTTCCCACAAACAGGGCAGAGATAATTATGTTTTATTGTCTCTTTTGGAGAAAGGCTTATACCACAAACTCTATGCCCATCATAATGATATTTTCCTTCTTCGGGGAAAAATTCAATTGTTCCGAGAAAACCGTTCTTTGTCTTAATAGCATCGGTAATAAACTCATAGGAGATTTCTTTGGTAATCCCCCCTTGCCCCCCTTTACTAAAGGGGGGCAAGGGGGGATTACTTGTATCAAAGATATTTGCCTCACGGCCGAGCTTTGCTGGTGAATGGGCATCTGAATTTGATATCAGGGTAATAGGGTCAAGGCTTGAAAGCCGCCAGTTCATTAGAGGATCTGATGAAAGCCCTGTTTCTATAGAATAGATGTAAGGGGTCAATTCCTCAAAACATTCATCCAGTGAATCAAAACCTGAGCCTGCACCAAATATCGAAAAATGTGGTGTCCATGCATGGGCAGGCACAAGCATTGCCTCAGTAGATGTATCAAGAATAATCCTTAATAGCTCCTTTGCATCAAGTCCAAGTATTGGTCTTCCATCGGCAGAAAGATTACCCATCCTCGATAAAACAGTATTTATCCTTGCAGCATTAGCAATGTCAGGGACAAAGACAAGGCTATGGATCTTTCTCATCCTGCCGTTCTTATTGTAGATGCAACTTATTTCTGTAGAAAGCATAAAATAGACCTCTGCCCTGCATGATAACGGGATATTGATATTCTCTTTTTGATAAGTTTCTTTTAATTTAAATAAGTTATTGCCTATTGCTTCAAGTGTTTCTTTAATTTCCTGAAACCACTTTGGATGGGTGAAGTCGCCTGTGCCAACGAGAGCTGTCCCTTTGAGCTGAGCCCATTTCCAGATGTTCTCAAGGGACATATCACTGCTTGTGGCACGTGAATATCTTGAATGGATATGCAGGTCTGCAATAAAACGCATTTATCTATTATCAATAACCAATAACCAAATTACAATAACCAAATAATAACCAATGATTCAATAACCAAAAATCAGATGATAGTTAACCGCCAGTAAATCTCTTAGTTTGGTTAATTGGTGTTTGGTTATTTGAATTTATTTGGGATCTGGTTATTGGTAATTGGAGATTTGAGTTTTAGATAGGGGTCTTCTGTTTCCTTTTATACCAGAAGATGTAAACCGCAACTAATAATACACACCCGATTATAATATACAGACTCCACTGTCTGCTTACCTCTGCAATTCTTTCTTTGTTGTTGCCAACAAAATAACCGATGTATGCCAGCACCCATATCCAGATGCTTGCGCCAAAGGCAGTATAAAAACAAAATTTTCCCACGTTCATTCTGGCAAGACCGGCAGGAAACGATATGTAGTGTCTTATGCCCAATATAAGTCTTCCTATAAATGTACTTATATTTCCGTGTTTGAGGAAGAAATTCTCTCCCTTTATGAATCGTCTTTGTGAAACACCAAAGTATTTTCCATATCTGAGTATGAATGGCCTTCCAAGATACAAGGCAATAGCATAATTGAACAATGCACCTAACACACTGCCGATTGTACCTGATAGTATTACACCTATCCAACTCATCTGGTTCTGTGAGATAAGATAGCCTGCAGGAGGTATTACAAGCTCAGAGGGGAGGGGTATAAATGTGCTCTCGATGAACATTAAAAACATGATACCAGGATAGCCCATGTAGCCAATTGTATATACAAGCCAGTTTAAGAAGGTATACATTTTTTGCCCCCGCAATATTTGGTCGGGGCGAGCAGATTTGAACTGCCGACCACTCACACCCCAAGCGAGTGCGCTACCAGGCTGCGCTACGCCCCGATTTTTTACTGAAGCAGACCGAGGATTTCTCTGAGCCTTTTTCTGACATGCTCGATTACTCTAACAGAGTGGCAAATTTCTGCTGTCTGACCCTCAGGCTCAGTCCTGCGTTCAATGGCATGAATAGAGCCACTACCGAGCCTCTTCCTGACCCCTTCTATTGTAAATCTTTCTTGGTACAAAAGCCTTTTAACATCCAGTAGGAGCTCCACATCCCTCTTTGTATAAACCCTCTGTCCTGACTTATTTTTTCTTGGCCTGAGGAATGGAAACTCTGTCTCCCAATATCTGAGGACATAGGGTTCGACTCCGACGATCCTGCTGACCTCTCCTATCTTATAGAAGAGTTTATCTGGAAGGGGTCTATAAGATTTCAGTCCTAAACTTGATTCAGGATCAGAGACAGATTTATGCATCCCGTTTCTCTATAGCAGATTTTAATTGATTGCTGGCCCTGAATGTAATTACTTTTCTGGGAGTTATCTTGATGTCCTCTCCGGTCTTTGGATTCCGACCTCTCCTTGCCATCTTTTTTCTGACATTGAAGGTACCGAAACCAGATATTTTAATTGACTCCCCTTCTACAAAAGTCTGCTTCATCATATCAAGGATTATCTCTATTATCTCCTGCGCCTCTTTTTTTGAAAGTCCTACTTTCTCAAAGATTGCATCTACTAAATCTGCCTTTGTCATAAGAACTCCACTAAAAATTTTTAAAAGCTATAGTTTAGCAAATTTCTGTCATTCCTGCGGAAACAGTCCCGAAAGCTTTCGGGACAGAATAATACCGATAAAACTGGATTCCTGCTTTCGCGGGAATGACAGCATAAATGTACAAAATTGCATTGTATTTCAATAGGTTATAAATTTTTGCTAAAGTATAGTTTTTTAATTATATTAGGGACATATACACTTGTCAAGAAGAAATCTCTTTGGAGTGTAATCCCTCAGTTATAGGATAAAAAAAACCTCTTGCGTTCCGCCCCTCACCTGTGATATAAACAATGCATGTACAAACCCATCAAATATCGAGGTAGGACATTCACTGCAAAAGAAATTGATGA
>JBFMAM010000248.1:0-3348 GCA_040755805.1 Nitrospirota bacterium | reverse complement strand
GGGTGCTATAGCAGCGAAGGAGCAGTTCTGCCCCTATATGAACAAGGTTATCAGCGATTGTCAGGGTACCTGCACAGAAGGCAAGGATGGCAGAATCACTTATGCGTGTTTTTATTTCAAGGTTTACTGGGAAGAAAGGCTTAAGCAGTTATCAAACATTGAAGACAAGAAAGAATCAGACATAAAGAAGGTCATGGGCGAGAAATATAAGGAGCTTACCGACTGGTTATATAGTTTCGACTTAGGTGCTGATGAAATAAAGGAGACCTTACCAGAGCTTTACCAGGACATTCAAGATGCCATTGAGAGGCTTGATAGTGCCTGTATCAATGAGGATATGCCAGCCTTTCAGGATGCGCTTGAGAATATTAGACTTCTTTATATTGAGGCTTTGTTTAAATGCAGAAAGATAGCTGTAAAGATATATTCAGAGTCTTTAGGTTGTCACTTATGGATAGTTGAGACGGATCGGGATATTCAATCTTTGAGGTCTCAAGGTAAAGTAGAACCTATCTATACAGCCGATGAAATAAAGATGCTTAAAGGTGTCAGTGAGGATTCTTTAAGGGAAATCCATAAAGTTAAAGGGGAATTTCCAGGAAGTCTTATTGAAGAACTGAAGAAACAAAAAGCGAAGACAGATGAAAACGAAGCCGATGAAGGCAGGACATTATTCTAATAAAGGATAAGTGGAATACTTCATGAAAGTTGCTATTTATTGTAGGGTATCGACCGAAAGCCAGTCAGTGGATATGCAACTATCTGATTTAAGAACATATGCAAAGCAGAGAGGCTTTGAAATTTATAGAGAGTATTGTGATATAGGTTCTGGTTCAAAGGACAGCAGGCCACAGCTTGATGCTCTTATGGATGATGCAAGAAAAGGAAGGGTTGATATTGTGTTAGTTTGGAAGTTTGACAGATTCGCACGTTCCACGAGGCATCTCATAAATGCACTTCATGAATTCAACCACTTAGGTGTGGATTTCATTTCTTATACAGAGAACGTAGATACTTCAAGTCCAACTGGTAAAGTCCTCTTTACTATTATTTCTGCTATGGCTGAGTTTGAGAGAGATTTAATAAAAGAACGTGTTAAAGCTGGTCTTGAACACGCAAAAAATAAAGGAATTAAGCTCGGAAGGCCATTAAGGATGAACGAGTCATTCATTGAGTGGGTTAGAGAACTTAGGTCTGAGGGTCTCAGCATCAGGGCAATAGCCAAAAGACTAAATGCCTCACCTGCACTTGTTCACAAAACACTTAATAAAAGTCAAATAGAGATTCTTAATAGTCAAAGGCTTAAAGAGGCATCAGGGTAATGTCTATAAAAGAGGTGGTTTTTGGACGTTATGAACGATTTATGAGCATGCATCTAAGCTATAAAATTATGCCTTGACATTAAGAGTAATGCGAGCTAAGCTGACCTTGTATAAATATAGTAAACAAATGTTGCTAATTTGTATTTTAAAAAAATTATAAAGGAGAAGATATGGAAGGAGAAAGAGAAAGGCGAGTGCTAAGTATCGAAAAAAGACTCAATAACATTGAACAACGCAAAGACAGTCAGGTTTTGGCAGAAATAGCTGCAGATTTGCCTTCGGCAGCGAGAATCAAAATATACAAGGTTAGCGACCTTGATGGTAGTCGAGTCTATATCACGGCGATAGCTGCAGAAATTCTCACTCGTAAAGATATTCATCAGTTTCTGCAGTCGAGATTTGGAAGGCGACACGGAGGAGGTACCTATATTTTGGAATTCTTGAATTCAGAGGGCGACCCCGTCAAAGAACATGAAATCTCAATTCTTGTTGAAGATGACACATCAGAAAAACGTGAAATCCTTGAAGAGAAAGAACGTCTTCTGCAGAAAGAAAAGGCCATGAAAACAGAGGAGGCATCAGCGACTGCTACTTTATTATCTGCAGTTGTCCCGTTAATTCAGAATAAGGAAGACAGTATTGAGAAATTTTCAAAGCTCCTTGAAATTAGTAATCAACTAAAGCAGGGCGGAGGGATTCAAGCAATTATAAAAAATCAGGAAACAATAACAACTTTAAAGGAGGTCCTGGGTGGTAAAGATGAGGATGTGTTTACGATGATTTTTAAGCTCAAGGCTCTGGAGTCACTTTCCCCTACGGATAGTAAGCAGCAGAGGAACTTTTTTGAAGAATTAATCTCATCTCCTGAAAAAATTGAGTCCATCCGTAGGCTCCTGGGCATAGAGCAAAGAGAGCCCGCTGTACCTGCCCCTGTAGCGACAAAATCCGGATTCGATGAAATTGTCGACATTGCAGGTAAATTCAATGTTATTGAACCCTTCATGAAGAAACTATTCGGGACTCCAAACCCGCCACCAAAAAGTTTCATGGAATTCCTTGCAACGGCAATCTCTGCTGTATCACCCCATTTGCCCAATGTGACCGAGAAAATAATGAGTGGTTTGACTCAAATAGCAAGTTTAAAAGCTCAAGCATATACCGCTGCGTTACAGCTAAGACAACAGGGTATACTTCCGATTAAAAAAAGAAAGCCTGTTGATTTTTGCGGTATGTTTGATAACGTTGTTGCTGAGTTTGTCGAGTCTTCCTCGGGGGAGGTTCAGCCTGATGAATTCACAGATGTAATTGCAGACAGGTTGAAGAGGTTAATACAGAAAAATCCCTCTATTATGAATATAATTTGGGATAAAGAATCAATGCTCGAAAGGCTTTCTCGCCTTCTTGTACAAAGGTTAGGAATTATGCATGATACTGCCTCGCAGTATCTTACAGATATCCTGCAGAAGGCAGGACTTATTATGGAGGAGGTAAAAAATGAACAAAGATGAAGAACTCAAATGGCTTGAAGAATTGCGTCTCAACGTCCAAAGCGAGCAATGTAAGCTTTTCTGCCAGCTAATGGAATTGATTGCAGTTGAACGTCGAATCTTGGCGATGCAACTCGAAATAGAATCGGAAATGCAGAAGGCACGGTCTCTGGTTAGCTAAAAAGGTTTCATCCCCCTTTCAATCAGAGGTCGTGTGACGGCCCTCTGGGGTTTTATTCCTCAGGGGCCGTTGCGATTGGAGAATAAGTAATGACGAAACATGAACTTTTAGAAGTCCTTAGTCTCGATAAAGAGCTAACGATTACTGAAATTTTGCCACAAGCAGGATGTAGCTACATAGCTCTTTATCTTTTATTTAAGCGCGCCACTGAACAGGGTTTGATACAGGTAATTGCAAAAAATAAAAAACAAAAAATCTATAATTTAACACCTAAAGGCAAACACCGTTTAGAGTATTTCGATGCGGTTGGATGTTCGAGTAAAGGTTGCTTAATCTGCAACCGCTAAAAAACCGCTGT
>JBFMAM010000247.1:0-3350 GCA_040755805.1 Nitrospirota bacterium | reverse complement strand
AAATAAATCCTAAGTCCTAAATCCTAAATTCTAAATACTAAACAATATCCAAATACAAAATTCAAATGACCAAAACGGTTTAGGGTACTGATGGATATTGGGTTTTGAATTTAGATATTTGAATTTCGAATTTGTTTAGGATTTAGAATTTTAATGTTTGGTTAGTGGAATTTATTTGGTGATTGGTTATTGGTGATTGGTTATTCATTCTGATGAAGGTATTAATTTCAGAGATACCTGAAGAGGGGCTTGATTTAGAATTACAGGAAACAATTGAATCTGACACCTTTATTTCACCTGTCAGTGCCTGGTTAAAGATACAGAAGGTAGGCGATGAGGTTGTGGTAAGGGGTAATCTGAGAACTGATGTGGAGCTCCAGTGCAGTAGATGTCTGAAAGATTTCAGGAGTATGCTATCTGTTCCGGTTGATGTTGTATATCATCCTGTCGAGGAGCTAAGAGGAGAAGACAAACACGAACTTAAGGTCGAAGAGCTTGATATGGGTTTTTATTCTGGAGAGGAGCTGGATCTGCTTGACCTTCTGAGGGAGCAGATAATACTTAATCTCCCTATGAAGCCCCTATGTACTGATATGTGTAAAGGCATATGTCTAAAATGCGGGGCCGACCTTAATACTGGCGAATGTAGTTGTAGCGCAGAAGAGATAGATTCAAGACTTGAAATTTTAAAGAAGTTATTAGAATAAGATCCCAAATGACCAATGACCAAATTCCAATTACCAAATAATGATCAATGTTCCAATTACCAATAAAAAACTGGAGCCTTGCTTTTATTGATTATTGGTTATTGGAATTTATTTGGAATTTGGTTATTGGTGCTTGGTAAATTAAGGTGAAAGGAGTAAAAAATTGGCAAACCCGAAACATAGACATACAAGGTCGAGGAGGGATAAAAGGAGGGCCAATTGGAAAGGCCAGATTCCTAACCTGAGCCTGTGCCCTGATTGCAATGAACTGAAACTCTCGTTCAGAGTATGTCCTAATTGTGGTTCATACAATGGCCGCAGTATTCTCGAGGTAGTTGAGAAAAAAGCATGAGAATTGCCCTTGATGCGATGGGTGGTGATTATGCCCCTGCTGTAAATGTTGAGGGCGCTGTCGAGACTGTAAACGATTCCGAGGGCATAGACATTATCCTCGTTGGTGATGAGTTCTCAATAAAAAGGGAACTTGATAGTAAAAGATACCCACATAACCGAATATCATTAAAGCACGCCTCACAGGTTGTCAGGATGGATGAATCTCCTTCTGTTGCAATCAGAAAGAAGAAGGATTCATCAATAAGAAGGGGCATTGAACTTGTAAAGAATGGTGAGGCAGATGCTTTTGTAAGTGCCGGACACTCTGGTGTAGTAATGGCAACAGCACTGTTACTCCTCGGAACCTCGATTGGTATTGACAGGCCTGCCATTGGAGCCATAATGCCCACCCTGAAAGCGCCATTTGTTCTTATAGATGCAGGTGCAAATCTCCACTGTAAGCCTGAAAACCTCCTCCAGTTTGCACTGATGGGAAGTACTTACTGCAGAGTGATTCTCGGAAGGATGGAACCCAAGGTATCACTCCTTAGCATAGGAGAAGAGGATACAAAAGGGAATGAACTTACGAGAGAGACATTTAAACTCCTTAAAGGGGTGGATGTAAATTTTACAGGCAATATTGATAGCAAGGATATCTTTACAGGGAATGCTGATGTTATTGTCTGTGATGGATTTACTGGAAATGTTGTGCTTAAGACCAGCGAAGGGCTCGCAGACGCAATGATCAGGATGCTCAAGCGTGAGATTGTTGACCTTTCGGTAGGAAGGATTGGATTCCTTCTGATGAAGCCTGCCTTAAGAAATTTTAAAAAGAAGACGGATTATGCCGAATACGGTGGAGCGCCTCTCCTCGGGATAAATGGTACATGTATAATAAGTCATGGTAGATCAACTGCGAAGGCTATAAGGAATGCCCTGAAGGTCGCAGCAGATTTCTCGGAAAATAAGGTGCATGAGATTATTGCATCTGAGATAGAAAAATACTCTGAACCCAAATGATAAAATTAACCACAGAGAACACAGAGGAATATATTGATAATAATTATTGTGCATGATGAGAGAGTGTTTCTCCCGAAGCAATCTAAGCACTCATTGTTTTCTCTGTGAACTCGGTGGTTCTTAATGTATTTTTGGGTGAAAGGGAGTAAGGTTGCTGAGAAGTAGAATTATATCTACAGGTTCTTATCTTCCGGAAAAGGTCCTTACAAATATTGACCTCGAAAAGATGGTTGATACCTCAGATGAATGGATTACAGAAAGGACAGGAATAAAGGAGAGGAGGATAGCTGATGTAAGTCAGGCAGCATCAGACCTCGCATATGAGGCATCAAAGATAGCCCTTGAGAGGGCTGGTTTTAAGCCAGATGATATTGACCTTATTATTGTGGCAACAGTAACAGGTGATATGCCTTTTCCGTCAACCGCCTGCATTCTTCAGGATAAGCTCGGGGCTAAAAGGGCGGTTGGATTTGATATAAATGCAACCTGCTCAGGGTTCCTTTACGGCCTTTATGTTGCAGATGGTCTCGTAAAAACTGGTATGCATAAAAGGGTTCTTGTAGTTGGCACAGAGGTGCTCTCAAAGATTACGGACTGGAAGGATAGAACCACATGTGTCCTCTTTGGCGACGGCGCTGGTGCAGCGATTATTGAGACGACAGAAGAAGACAGAGGCATAATTTCGATGTATATCAATTCTGACGGGAGCATGTGGGAGCTTATACATATGCCAGGTGGTGGTTCGAGGAATCCTGTATCAAAGGATTCAATCGAAAAGAGACTTCATTATATTAGGATGAAAGGAAATGAGACGTTTAAGGTTGCGGTAAGGACATTAGAAGACCTTGTGGTTGAAACCCTCAATGAGAATAATCTGAAGCCTTCTCAGCTTTCACTTCTTATACCACATCAGGCGAACCTGAGGATAATACAGGCAACGGCTGATAGGCTCGGCATATCAATGGATAAAGTTATTGTAAATATCGACAGGTATGGAAACACATCTGCTGCATCCATCCCGATAGCCCTCGATGAGGCTGCAAGAACTGGAAAGATCAAGGATGGAGATTATATCCTCCTTGAGGCATTTGGAGGTGGACTTACATGGGCCTCGGCATTAATAAAGTGGTAGTATTAAAGAATCCAAATGTCAAAACTCAAAATCCAAAATACCCCCCTAAGTCCCCCCTTGGTAAGGGGGGATTAAGAATGTCATTGCGAGGGCGAAGCCCGTGGCAATCTCGATGAGATTCCTCGCTGCGCTCGGACTGACGACTCTTATAAATGGAT
>JBFMAM010000246.1:0-3389 GCA_040755805.1 Nitrospirota bacterium | reverse complement strand
AAAACACTTAATTTAACCACATCCAACCTCTCTTAATGTCTTGACATGGTTTATTTTATTATGCTAACTTGCAAGTCCATATTCATAAAAGGAGCCTTGTGGAAGAAGCCCTCGAGAGAATACTGACAAATTATAAAAAGAATGAGGGGAACATAATAACCATCCTTCAAGACATAGAGGAGACCTTCGGTTATATCCCTGAAGAAGCAGTAACCTGGTTTTCAAAAAGGCTTGATATCCCTGCAAGCCGTTTCTATGGAACTGCCACTTTCTATGCCCAGTTTCATCTAAAACCATACGGTAAAAATGTGATTACTGTCTGCCGCGGTACCGCCTGCCATGTTAAAGGTTCTGAAAGGCTGATCAGCGGCTTAAGAAAAAGGTTTAATCTCCCTGATGGAGAAGATACAACTGACGACATGGAATTCACCATTGAAAGAGTTGCCTGTGTGGGAGCATGCGGTATGGCTCCTGTTGTTCTCATTAACAAAAAGGTTCACGGCAAAATGACGGCTGATAAACTTACAAAAGAAACAAAGATACTGGAAAGCAAAAAGACGGCTACAATAATGAAAGTTAAGAAAAAGATATAGGTCTGAATGGAGCACGGAGGCAATTACTAAAGTATGAAAACATTTCGTGCAAATGTGCTGATATGTTCAGGGACGGGTTGTGCTGCCAGTGGAACCATGAACATCAAGGCTGCCCTCAGAGAAGAGCTAAAGAAGAGGGGACTTGAAGAAGAAATAAGAATAACACTTACAGGTTGCAATGGGTATTGTGCCATGGGGCCTGTTATGTCAGTTTATCCCGATGGGATCTTTTACCAGAAATTAGTTGTAGAGGAAATTCCCAAATTAGTTGAAGAGCATTTTCTGAAAGGCAGACCTTATCAGAAGTTGATGTTCGAGGAGCCAAAAAAGAAAATACCCATTCCGACAATGAGTGAAATACCTTTCTTTAAATATCAGGTACTTCGCGTATTAAGGAACAGGGGGCTTATAGATCCCGAAAGTCTCGATGAATATATTGCAAGGGATGGTTATCAGGCTGCTGCAAAGGCACTCACCCAGATGACCCCTGAGGAGATAGTAAGAGTTGTAAAAGACTCTGGATTAAGGGGTAGAGGCGGTGCAGGCTTCCCGACAGGTTTGAAGTGGGAACTATGTTTAAAAATCAAATCGGATATGAAATATGTCGTCTGTAACGGCGATGAGGGCGATCCAGGTGCATTCATGGATAGGTCTGTAATGGAAGCAGACCCACATTCTGTCATTGAGGGGATGATTATATGTGCAAAGGCAGTCGGATCTCACCATGGCTATATCTATGTAAGGGCTGAATATCCTTTAGCTGTGAAACGCCTCCAGATTGCAATAGACCAATGCTATGAAGCAGGACTGCTCGGTAAGAATATCCTCGGTACAGGGTTTGACTTCGACCTAAAGATATATCAAGGTGCAGGGGCTTTTGTATGCGGTGAAGAAACAGCCCTTATGCGCTCCATCGAGGGAAAACGGGGTATGCCGAGGTCAAAACCGCCCTTCCCTGTTCATAAAGGACTGTGGGATAAACCAACGGTATTAAATAATGTTGAAACTTTTGCAAACATACTATCTATTATTTTAAATGGTGCTGACTGGTTTTCTTCACTTGGTACAGAAAGGAGCAAAGGCACAAAGGTTTTTGCACTCACAGGAAAGGTGAAAAATACAGGCCTTGTCGAGGTACCTTTAGGCACCTCCTTAAGAGAAATAATCTATGAGATCGGAGGTGGAATTGAAGGTGGGAAGGCATTCAAGGCGGTGCAGACAGGAGGCCCTTCAGGAGGCTGCATCCCGGCCGAACTTCTTGATATAGAAGTAGACTATGAATCACTTGCTCAGGCTGGCTCAATTATGGGTTCGGGAGGTATGGTCGTTATGGACGAAGATAACTGTATGGTAGATGTAGCCAAATTTTTCCTTTCTTTCACACAGGCAGAGTCATGCGGCAAATGTGTTCCATGTAGAGTCGGGACAAAGAGGCTACTTGAAATATTAGAAAGAATCACATCAGGAAAGGGAAAAGAAGGAGATATAGAACTTCTTGAGGAACTCGGCCAGGATATACGGACAACTTCATTGTGTGGATTAGGGATGACTGCTCCTAACCCTGTATTAAGCACTATTAGATATTTCAGGGATGAATATAAAGCTCATATTAAATATAAGAGGTGTCCTTCGCTTATCTGTAAGGAGATAATATCTTCAGCCTGCCAGCATACCTGTCCTATTGGCACAGAGGCATCTGTCTACACAGCCTTGATTGCCCATAGACGTTTTGAGGAGGCATTTCACGTGATCAGGAAAGACAACCCATTAGCAGGTGTTTGCGGGAGGGTTTGCCATCACCCATGTGAATTAAAGTGTAAGGCAGGTGATATAGGGAAACCTATTGCTATAAGGGCACTGAAGCGGTTTGCCACGGATTATGCCCTGAGAGAAAAAATTAGGGTGCAAATTCAAAAGAAAGGATCAAGACAACAGAGGGTTGCGATTATAGGTTCTGGACCGGCAGGGCTAACGGCAGGTTATTTCCTTAGTCTAAAGGGATATGATGTCACTATCTTTGAAGCCAAGCCTGTTGTGGGTGGGATGCTCAGAGTAGCTATACCAAAATACCGATTACCCAGAGAGATTCTTGATATTGATATCGATACCATAAAAAATGCAGGGGTAAAATTTAAGACAGACACCGCACTGGGAAGAGATATTTCAATTAATAGTCTTTTTGAGGAGGGATATAAAGCCATTTTTATTGCTATTGGTGCCCATAAGTCAATGGAACTTGACATCCCCGGTGAGGATACAGAAGGTGTCATACCTTCCTTGAAATTTCTGGAAGCGGTAAATCTTGGTAAAGAGATAAAGCTCGGTAGAAGGGTTGGGGTTATTGGTGGCGGTAACTCTGCTATAGATTCCGCAAGAGCTGCACACCGTATTGAAGGTACAGAAAAGGTCACTATAATCTATAGAAGGACGAGGCCAGAGATGCCTGCATTTAAAGAGGAAATCGATGCAGCTATAGAAGAAGGTATTGACATACAATTCCTGACTACACCAACGAGGATTCTGAGCCAGAATGGTAAATTGAGCATAGTGGAATGCATCCGTATGAAATTAGGAGATATAGATAAGAGTGGAAGGGCAAGACCCGTTCCTGTTAAGGGTTCTGAGTTTACCATGGATTTAGACACATTGATAGTAGCGATTGGAGAACAACCAGATACATCCTATATTAATAGATCCTATGGGCTTGAGATTTCTAAAGAGAACACAATCGTTGTTGATCCAGAGACACTGGCGACATCAAGGGAAGGTGTTTTTACTGGTGGAGATGCCGTGACT